>NZ_JACZCQ010000022.1 GCF_014904705.1 Nisaea sediminum | reverse complement strand
GCGAAGCGCAGGCCTTCATCCATGGCGATCGGCGCGATCAGCTGAACCGTCATCGCGATGTTGTCGCCCGGCATCACCATCTCGGTGCCTTCCGGAAGCTCGACCGTCCCCGTCACGTCCGTCGTGCGGAAGTAGAACTGCGGACGGTAGTTCGAGAAGAACGGCGTGTGACGACCGCCCTCGTCCTTCGTCAGGATGTAAGCCTCGCAGGTGAACTTCGTGTGCGGCGTGATCGAGCCCGGCTTCGCCAGAACCTGACCGCGCTCCACATCTTCGCGCTTCGTGCCGCGCAGCAGGACACCGACATTGTCGCCGGCCTCGCCGCGGTCAAGCAGCTTGCGGAACATCTCGACGCCCGTGCAGGTCGTCTTCGTGGTGTCGCGGATGCCGACGATCTCGATTTCGTCGCCCACGCTCACGATGCCGCGCTCGACACGGCCGGTCACGACGGTGCCGCGCCCGGAGATCGAGAACACGTCTTCGATCGGCATCAGGAACGCCTGATCGACCGGACGCTCCGGCTGCGGAATGTAGGCGTCAACCTGTTCCATCAGCTCCAGAATGGCCTTCTTGCCGATCTCTTCGTTGCTGTCTTCCAGAGCCGCGAGAGCAGAGCCCTTCACGATCGGAATATCGTCGCCCGGGAAGTCGTAGGAGGACAGAAGCTCGCGAACTTCGAGCTCGAC
>NZ_JACZCQ010000021.1 GCF_014904705.1 Nisaea sediminum | reverse complement strand
ATCCCGCAGCTTCTGGACCTCGGCTACGAGATCGTGTCCTACGACATCCAGTTCTTCGGCGACGACTTCCTTCCGAAAGACGATCCGAAGCTGACCTCGATCAGGGGCGATATCCGTGACATAGCGGCGCTGAAGGACGCGCTGAAGGGCTGCGACGCGGTGATCAACCTGGCCTGCATCTCGAACGACGCCAGTTTCGAGCTCGACGAGGCCCTGAGCGAGACGATCAATCTCGACGCCTTCGAGCCGATGGTGATCGCGGCCAAGGACGCGGGCGTGAAGCGCTTCATCTACGCCTCCTCCTCCTCCGTCTACGGCGTGTCGGACCAGCCGGACGTGAAGGAGGATCACCCGCTCCTGCCGCTGACGCTCTACAACAAGTTCAAGGGGATGTGCGAGCCGCTGCTGTTCAAGCACCAGTCGCCCGACTTCGTCTGCGTGACGATCCGCCCGGCGACGGTCTGCGGCTACGGTCCGCGCCAGCGTCTCGATCTCTCGGTCAACATCCTGACCAACCACGCGATCAACAACGGCAAGATCACCGTGTTCGGCGGCGAGCAGCTGCGCCCGAACCTGCACATCCAGGACATGTGCAACCTGTACAAGCTGCTGCTCGAGGTCGAGGACGAAAAGATCGCCGGCGAGACCTTCAATGCGGGCTACCAGAACCAGTCGATCATGAGCATCGCGAAGATCGTGAAGCAGGTGATCGAGGAGGAGCTGCCGGAACTCGGCGATATCGAGATCGTCACGACGCCGAGCGACGACAACCGGTCCTACCATATCAATTCGGACAAGATCGCGGAGAAGCTCGGCTTCCG
>NZ_JACZCQ010000020.1 GCF_014904705.1 Nisaea sediminum | reverse complement strand
GATAACTAGGAATTATTCATGCCATTTGTTCTTTCCGTTGGCGTAAGTCTTCCCGATTATTCCGCGAGTAATTCATATGTAAAAAACTTGTCATTTTGTTTATCTGCAAATCATTGGGCGGGGAATTCTCAAAAATTACCTGAACTAATAGATGATTTTTTTGCTAAAAGCGGCGCTCGAGAGCGGCTTTGGCGCAATGCCAATACAGAACCAAAAAAATATCTGAAAACGGCGATAGAAAACTGTCTTGCATCATCGCTTCCAGATGCTCGCGAAAAGCTTTCATCTATTATTTTTTGCAGTGTCGACAAAGGACTAGTTGAGCCGGCCCATGCAAGTGCCTTCGCCGCACAAATGGGGTTATTCGGGGTGAGGGCGTTTGATGTTAGTGACGCGTGCTTGGGGTGGTTTACAGCATGTGAAGCGGCCCAAGCGTTCGCGTCGGCGGAGCGTCCTTTAGCTCTTATTATCTCGGCGGAGTTCCCTCTCGATGATCCAGGAAAGGTATTACCTGAGGCTTTTACAATCCGCGATGAATGCGAATTCGAATGGAAGTCGGCGGCATTGACGCTTGGGGAGATGGCGACAGCGACCTTAATCGACGCCTTTCGTGGAGTGTCTTCGTGCACTGTAAAATCAGAAAACCAGCACAATCAGCTTTGTGTGGTTCCGATAAAAAAGCCTGAGAGGTTTATAGATTGGACCCAAGATAGCGACGCACTCGATCGGGAATGCTTTATTGCCAATGGAGCGAAGCTTGCAAATGCAGGCTTCCGTGGGGGAATTTCGGTTCTGAGAAGCCAGATTAATAAATCGGGATTGCCCGATGTGATATTGCCGCACGCATTCTCAGAATCTGTTACCTATGCTGCGGCCAAGAAGCTTGGTCTTGCAGATAAAGTTCACAATGTATTTGCGAGAGTTGGGAACATTTCGACAAGCTCTATTCCGTTTGGTCTTTGGTCACTGGCCCAAATTGGGAATCTGAGGGGGAAGAACATACTGGGTTGGGTTGCCAGCGCAGGCATGAAACATGCTGCATTTAGGCTTCATTGGATCGGCAGTTAACCAATAGCCACTCTAATTGCGGCTACATATACCGGAGAGAATAACACCACTATCATTTTTACTACTCGGTCTGTAGACAATGCACTATGAATAAAATCAAATCGATCCATATCTTTTCCTAATACGCGGCTTTCTTTTTTTCTTTTTCTCGCGGCCGCGTTCATGTGTCCGGTCGGGAACAGGACGATTATTACCATAATTATTGAAAAACAAACTGACCAAAGAAATGACAATCCATCTGCGGAGGCCCTATAAAACACCCCTTGCTCATCCGCTCCAGCAATGTTTGATCCAAGATTGAGGTAAAATATTGTAGCTACGGAGCTGGTCAGAAACACAGCTGAAACAATTATTGAAAACAATGATATTTCTGACCAGATAATGTTTCTGTCGAAATCTTGTTGATTTAGCTGATTGTCAACTATATCGATGGATTTCACGGATGACCACACGCAGGCAACGACAGAAAATAACACACCGCACAAAATCAGAAAAATAGGATACAGAGAAAAAATTGAAAAATCTGTGAATGGAATCATGCACTTAAGAAAATAATCCCACTTTGTATTCAGAAAAATACTTAATGTTCTGTCATGAGAGTAGATAACTATATTTGATTCCATAAAAATTGCACATACTATCGCGACCGAAATAAAAAAGAACGAAAACGCTATTATATTTATTTTGATTTTAAATCGCGGCGGTGGGGAGATTTTCTTTAAGTCGCGATATAGATGAAACGAGAAGAAAATAGATAACGAAATATGCATAGACGATGATATTATATAAATAATTATGTTAAATATGGGGCTATTATTTAAAGGATTGTTTGGTGTGGTGGCGGAGATTTCGCTCGAAAGCCGTGGAACTAGCGCCTCAAAGACAAGCGCAACAAGAAAAACGACACCAGAAGACAGAATAATCATTTGGATGGAAAGTTTTTCGTCTGGCATTAATCGGGGAAAATTCACGATAATTCCTAGTTATC
>NZ_JACZCQ010000019.1:0-2500 GCF_014904705.1 Nisaea sediminum | reverse complement strand
GAGTCTGAATAGGGCGTCGAGTTCGTCGGATTAGACCCGAAACCGGGTGATCTAGCCATGGACAGGCTGAAGGTGCGGTAACACGCACTGGAGGGCCGAACCCACGTCTGTTGAAAAAGACGGGGATGATCTGTGGCTAGGGGTGAAAGGCCAATCAAACTCGGATATAGCTGGTTCTCCGCGAAAACTATTTAGGTAGTGCGTCGTGTGATTACCGCCGGGGGTAGAGCACTGGATGGGCTAGGGGGGCGCGAGCCTTACCAAACCTAACCAAACTCCGAATACCGGTGAGTACAGCACGGCAGACAGACCATGGGTGCTAAGGTCCGTGGTCGAGAGGGAAACAGCCCAGACCTCCAGCTAAGGTCCCCAAGTTGCGGCTAAGTGGGAAAGGATGTGAGGAGGCCAAGACAGCCAGGAGGTTGGCTTAGAAGCAGCCATCCTTTAAAGAAAGCGTAATAGCTCACTGGTCTAGTTAAGCCACCTTGCGCCGAAGATGTACCGGGGCTCAAGCCGTACACCGAAGCTGAGGGCGTGGATTTATCCACGCGGTAGCGGAGCGTTCCGTAGGCCTGCGAAGGGGGAGTGTGAGCTCTCCTGGAGGTATCGGAAGTGCGAATGCTGACATGAGTAGCGACAAAGAGTGTGAGAAACACTCTCGCCGTAAGCCCAAGGGTTCCTGCGCAAGGCTAATCCGCGCAGGGTGAGTCGGCCCCTAAGACGAGGGCGAAAGCCGTAGTTGATGGGAATCAGGTTAATATTCCTGAACCTGGTGGGATGTGACGGATATCGGAAGCCGTACGCGCTTACTGGATTGAGCGTGCGGCCTGGATGTTCCAGGAAATAGCCCCATCGTATAGACCGTACCCCAAACCGACACAGGTGGGCTGGTAGAGCATACCAAGGCGCTTGAGAGAACAACGTTGAAGGAACTCGGCAAAATGCCCCCGTAACTTCGGGAGAAGGGGGACCTCTCATTGGGCAACCAGTGGGGGGTGGCACAGAGTAGGGGGTGGCGACTGTTTACTAAAAACACAGGGCTCTGCGAAGCCGCAAGGCGCGGTATAGGGTCTGACGCCTGCCCGGTGCTGGAAGGTTAAGAGGAGAGGTGAGAGCTTTGAATCGAAGCCCCAGTAAACGGCGGCCGTAACTATAACGGTCCTAAGGTAGCGAAATTCCTTGTCGGGTAAGTTCCGACCTGCACGAATGGCGTAACGACTTCCCCGCTGTCTCCAACGTTGGCTCAGCGAAATTGAATTCTCCGTGAAGATGCGGAGTACCCGCGGTCAGACGGAAAGACCCCGTGCACCTTTACTACAACTTTGCAGTGGTATCAGGAAATGAATGTGTAGGATAGGCGGGAGGCTTTGAAGCGGCAGCGCCAGCTGTTGTGGAGCCATCCTTGAAATACCGCCCTTTTGTTTTTTGATATCTAACCGCGGTCCGTTATCCGGATCCGGGACCCTGCATGGTGGGTAGTTTGACTGGGGCGGTCGCCTCCCAAAGAGTAACGGAGGCGCGCGAAGGTAGGCTCAAGCTGGACGGAAATCAGCTGTTGAGTGCAATGGCATAAGCCTGCCTGACTGCGAGACCGACAGGTCGAGCAGAGACGAAAGTCGGTCATAGTGATCCGGTGGTCCCGCGTGGAAGGGCCATCGCTCAACGGATAAAAGGTACGCCGGGGATAACAGGCTGATACTCCCCAAGAGTCCACATCGACGGGAGTGTTTGGCACCTCGATGTCGGCTCATCACATCCTGGGGCTGGAGCAGGTCCCAAGGGTTCGGCTGTTCGCCGATTAAAGTGGTACGTGAGCTGGGTTTAGAACGTCGTGAGACAGTTCGGTCCCTATCTGCCGTGGGTGTTCGAGACTTGAGAGGAGCTGTCCCTAGTACGAGAGGACCGGGATGGACGCACCTCTGGTGGACCTGTTGTCGCGCCAGCGGCACAGCAGGGTAGCTAAGTGCGGAAGGGATAACCGCTGAAGGCATCTAAGCGGGAAGCCCCCCTCAAAACCAGGTCTCGCCGAGAACCGTGGAAGACCACCACGTCGATAGGCCGGGTGTGGAAGCGTGGCAACATGTGAAGCTAACCGGTACTAATCGTTCGATCGGCTTGATACACTACTCATACAGAACCAAATATCGGACCAGCAGAGCTCCCGCTCTGCTCCCGACGCAAACATCCAACACGAACAACACGAACACCGTTCATGAAACGTCTTCGGGACGAGGTAGGCCAATAGGCCGCCCCCCCCCCCGAAGCCGGACACCAAACGTTTTTGGGACGACGGAGGCCGCAAGGCCGACGGGTGACCCCAAAAACAACCAGCTTTTGCTCCGCAAAAGCGAAAAAACTTGTCTCTTGATGACCTGGTGGTCATGGCGAGGGGCCCGCACCCGATCCCATTCCGAACTCGGCCGTGAAAACCCTCTGCGCCAATGGTACTGCGTCTTAAGGCGTGGGAGAGTAGGGCGCCGCCAGGTCATCAAAAGACAAG
>NZ_JACZCQ010000018.1 GCF_014904705.1 Nisaea sediminum | reverse complement strand
CCAGAGCCGCGAGAGCAGAGCCCTTCACGATCGGAATATCGTCGCCCGGGAAGTCGTAGGAGGACAGAAGCTCGCGAACTTCGAGCTCGACAAGCTCCAGAAGCTCTTCGTCGTCAACCTGGTCGACCTTGTTCAGGAACACCACCAGCGCCGGCACGCCAACCTGGCGCGCCAGAAGAATGTGCTCGCGGGTCTGCGGCATCGGGCCGTCGGCAGCGGACACGACCAGGATCGCGCCGTCCATCTGCGCCGCACCCGTGATCATGTTCTTCACGTAGTCCGCGTGACCCGGGCAGTCGACGTGCGCGTAGTGACGGTTCGCCGTCTCGTACTCGACGTGCGCCGTCGAAATCGTGATGCCGCGCGCACGCTCTTCCGGCGCCTTGTCGATCTGGTCGTACGCCGTAAACGACGCACCACCCGTCTCAGCCAGCACCTTCGTGATCGCGGCCGTCAGCGACGTCTTGCCGTGGTCGACGTGGCCGATCGTGCCAATGTTGCAGTGCGGCTTATTCCGCTGAAACTTTTCCTTCGCCATGGTCCTAGGCTCCGTACCTTTGGTTCTTCGTTTTCGTTACCGACACTAGCGGAGCATCAGGCCAGGTTCGCGCGGACTTCGTCCGCAACCGCCTGGGGCACCTGCTCATAGTGGTCGAACTGCATGGTGTACTGTGCACGTCCCTGGCTCATGGAGCGCAGGGTATTGACATAGCCGAACATGTTGGCCAGCGGCACCATGGCTTCAATGACGCGGGCATTGCCGCGCTGATCCATGCCACCCACCTGGCCACGGCGGCTGTTCAAGTCGCCGATGATGTCGCCCATGTAATCTTCCGGGGTCACGACCTCGACCTTCATGATCGGCTCGAGGAGCTTCGGACCCGCCTTCTGCATGCCTTCCTTGAAGGCCGCACGCGCCGCGATTTCGAACGCCAGCACGCTGGAGTCGACATCGTGGAAGGCGCCGTCGATCAGCTCGACCTTGAAGTCGATCACCGGGAAGCCGGCGAGCACGCCGGTATCCTTCGAGCTTTCCAGACCCTTCTGGACGCCCGGGATGTATTCCTTCGGGATCGCGCCGCCGACGATCTTGTTGTCGAACACGAAGCCTTCGCCGACCTCGGACGGACCGAACACCAGCTTCACCCGGGCGAACTGACCGGAACCGCCGGTCTGCTTCTTGTGGGTGTAGTCGATCTCGGCGGTCTTCGTGATCGTTTCGCGATAGGCAACCTGCGGGGCGCCGACATTCGCGTCGACCTTGAATTCGCGCTTCATGCGGTCGACCAGGATCTCGAGATGGAGTTCGCCCATGCCCTTGATCACGGTCTGGCCGCTCTCGTGGTCGACGGAAACCCGGAAGGACGGGTCTTCGGCCGCGAGGCGCTGCAGGGCGTTGGACATCTTTTCCTGGTCGCCCTTGGTCTTCGGCTCGACGGCGACCTCGATGACCGGATCCGGGAACTCCATGCGCTCCAGGATGACCTGCTTGGTCGGGTCGGTCAGGGTGTCACCGGTCGTGGTGTTCTTCAGGCCCGCGATGGCGACGATGTCACCGGCGCGCGCTTCCTTGATGTCTTCGCGGCTGTTGGAATGCATCAGCAGCATGCGGCCGACGCGCTCGCGATTGTCCTTGACGGTGTTCATGACCGAGCTGCCGGTCTCGAGAACGCCGGAATAGACGCGCACGAAGGTCAGGGAGCCGACGAACGGGTCGTTCATGATCTTGAACGCCAGCGCGGAGAACGGCTCGGTATCGTCCGGGTTGCGCTTGATCGGGGTCTCGCCGTCCATGGCGACACCGTTGACCGCGCCAACGTCGAGCGGGCTCGGCAGGAAGTCGACAACCGCGTCGAGAAGCGGCTGGACGCCCTTGTTCTTGAAGGCGGAGCCACAGAGAACCGGGACGAACTTGCCCGTGACGGTACCCTTGCGGATGCAGGCCTTGAGGACTTCGATGCTCGGCTCGTTGCCTTCAAGATAGGCTTCCATCGCATCGTCGTCCATTTCGACGGCGGTCTCGATGAGCGTGGAGCGGTACTCCTCGGCCTTGTCCTTCAGGTTATCCGGAATGTCGACAATCTCGAACTGCGCACCGAGGGACTCGTCGAGCCATCGGATCGCCTTCATCTGCAGGATATCGACGACACCGGCGAAATCGGACTCGGCACCGAGCGGCATCTGCATGACCAGCGGGTTCGCACCCAGGCGATCGACGATCATGTCAACGCAGCGATAGAAGTCCGCACCGATGCGGTCCATCTTGTTGACGAAGCAGATCCGCGGGACGCGGTACTTGTCGGCCTGACGCCAGACGGTCTCGGACTGCGGCTCGACACCAGCGACCGAGTCGAACACGGCAACGGCACCGTCGAGCACACGGAGGGAACGCTCCACCTCAATGGTGAAGTCGACGTGGCCCGGGGTGTCGATGATGTTGATCCGGTGATCCTGCCAGAAACAGGTCGTCGCGGCCGAGGTGATGGTGATCCCCCGCTCCTGCTCCTGCTCCATCCAGTCCATGGTCGCGGCGCCGTCATGCACCTCACCGATCTTGTAAGACCGGCCGGTGTAATACAGCACGCGTTCCGTGGTCGTGGTCTTACCGGCATCGATGTGAGCCATGATGCCGATATTGCGATAGCGCTCGAGCGGATGAGTCCTAGCCATGGCGTCCGTCCAAAATCCCTGGGTTACCAGCGGTAGTGCGAGAAAGCTTTGTTGGCGTCGGCCATGCGGTGCGTGTCTTCACGCTTCTTCACAGCAGCGCCACGATTGTTGACCGCGTCCATCAGCTCGCCGGAGAGACGGTCCACCATCGTGTTTTCGGAGCGCTTGCGCGCCGCATCGATGGTCCAGCGGATGGCCAGCGCCTGCGCACGGTCGGAGCGAACCTCGACCGGCACCTGGTAGGTCGCACCACCAACCCGGCGGGAGCGGACTTCCACATGCGGCTTCACGTTGGCGAGCGCTTCGTGGAACACGGCAACCGGCTGCTGGCCGGTCCGCGCCTCGATCTTGTCGAAGGCACCGTAGACGATGCTTTCGGCAACCGAGCGCTTGCCGTCAAACATGAGGCAGCTCATGAACTTCGAAACGACCTCGTCGCCGAATTTGGCGTCGGGCAGAACTTCACGTTTCTCTGCGCGATGGCGTCGGGACATCCAAGTCTCTCCTTACTTCGGACGCTTCGCGCCGTACTTCGAACGGCGCTGACGGCGGTCCTTGACACCCTGGGTGTCCAGCGTGCCGCGGATAATGTGATAACGAACGCCCGGAAGGTCCTTCACACGACCGCCGCGGATCATCACGACGGAGTGTTCCTGAAGGTTGTGGCCTTCACCCGGAATGTAGCTCGTCACTTCGAAGCCGTTGGTCAGGCGAACACGTGCGACTTTACGCAGCGCGGAGTTCGGCTTTTTCGGCGTCGTGGTGTACACGCGCGTGCACACGCCACGCTTTTGCGGGCAGGCTTCCAGCGCGGGCACTTTATTGCGAACGACAGGCGCCTTACGGCCCTGCCGAATCAGCTGGTTGATCGTCGGCATTCAGTCGATCCCTCTCGACTACAAAACACATTGCGCAAACAACGATCAGCCCCAGGGCCCTGCCCTAGCGGCCTACCGTCGTCTCTGCTTCGGGGTTCGCATGCGAACCTATTTAAGTTCCAGCATTTCGCCGAGGCTGCGTCTGACCTGTCGCGCCGTTTCCGACAACGGTGTCACCACCAGCCCTGCAAAGGCTGGCGGATACTATTTATCTGCCCCCTGCGGGTCAAGAACAGTTTTCGGCTTTTTTCCGCATAGCGCCTATCTGTGCAATGCAGGGCGCGCAGCCACTAAATCAGCGGTCCGTGGACATCTCTTCGAACAGAAAGCGCCAAGAGAGCGCAACTTTATGACTCGCCCTTTCCGCGTCCTTCCGGCGGGAAAGAGAAACGGCGCCCGGACTCGCATCCGGACGCCGCTCTTCGTTCGGGACTCGAACGATGTTTCTGTCGACTCGCCTTATTCGGCGGCCGGCACCTGTTCGCCTTCCTCGGCGAGCGCCGGCGCTTCTTCCTGCGCCGGAGCCAGGGCGCGGTCGCGATCGGCGGCAAGCCGCTTCAGGCGATTCATCACGCTGCCGGTACCGGCCGGGATCAGGCGGCCGACGATGACGTTTTCCTTCAGGCCCTCGAGCTGATCCTTCTTGCCGGAAACCGCCGCCTCGGTGAGGACGCGGGTGGTTTCCTGGAAGGACGCGGCCGAGATGAAGGAGCGCGTCTGCAGCGAGGCCTTGGTGATGCCCTGCAGGATCGGAATTGCCTTCGCCGGACGCAGATCCTCGGCGAGCGCCTTTTCGTTCGCCTCGTCGAACTCGTCGCGATCGACGGTCTCGCCAACCAGCAGCGTGGTGTCGCCGGCGTCGGAGATTTCCACCTTCTGCAGCATCTGGCGCACGATCACTTCAATATGCTTGTCGTTGATCTTCACGCCCTGCAGTCGATAGACGTCCTGGATCTCGTTGATGAGATACTCGGCGAGCGCCGGAACCCCGAGAACGTTGAGGATGTCGTGCGGCACCGGGTTGCCGTCCATGAGCAGGTCGCCGACCTGGACATAGTCGCCTTCCTGAACCGCGAGGTGCTTGCCCTTCGGGATCAGGTATTCGACCGTTTCCTTCTCCTCTTCCTGCGGGACCACCATGATCCGGCGCTTGGTCTTGTAGTCCTTGCCGAATTCCACGCGGCCTTCGCTCTCGCTGATGATCGCGTAATCCTTCGGCTTGCGGGCCTCGAACAGTTCCGCGACGCGCGGCAGACCGCCCGTGATGTCGCGGGTCTTGGAGGATTCCCGCGGGATACGGGCGAGCACGTCGCCGGCCCGGACCTTCGCGCCATTGTCGACCGAGAGAATCGCGTCGACCGACATGAAGTAACGGGCTTCGAGACCGTTCGCGAGCTCGATGACTTCGCCCGCCTCGTCACGCAGGGTGATGCGCGGACGCAGGTCGCCGCCACGGGCCTGCTGCTTCCAGTCGATAACCACGCGGGAGGCGATACCGGTCGCTTCGTCGGTGACCTCCTTCATGGAGACGCCGTCGACGAGGTCGACATAATGCGCGGTACCTTCCTTCTCGGTGATGATCGGAATGGTGTACGGATCCCAGTCGGCCAGCTTGTCGCCCGGCTTCACCTGCTGATCGTCGTCGACGAACAGGCGCGAGCCGTACGGGATGCGGTGACGGGCACGCTCGCGGCCCTGCTCGTCGGCCAGCACGACCTCGGTGTTCCGGCTCATGACGATCAGAACGCCGTCGGAGTTCTTCACCACGTTCCGGTTCAGCACCTTCACCTTGGCGTCGAAAGACGTCTCGATGCTGGACTGCTCGGCACCACGCTGGGCGGCGCCGCCGATGTGGAAGGTCCGCATGGTCAGCTGGGTGCCCGGCTCGCCGATGGACTGGGCGGCAATCACGCCGACCGCCTCGCCGATATTGACGCGGGTACCCCGTGCGAGGTCGCGGCCGTAGCAGCTGGCACAGACCCCGACCTTGCTCTCGCAGGTCAGGACCGAGCGCAGGCGGACTTCGTCGATACCGGCCCGTTCGATCGCATCGACCAGCGGCTCGTCGATGATCGTGCCGGCCTTGGCGAGGGTTTCGCCGGTCAGCGGCGCGACCAGATCGTCGGCCGTGGTCCGGCCGAGGATACGTTCGCTCAGCGGCTCGATCACTTCGCCGCCCTCGACGACCGCCTTCACCGAGATGCCGCGATCGGTGCCGCAATCCTCTTCGGTGATGATGCAGTCCTGGGCCACGTCGACGAGACGGCGCGTCAGATAACCGGAGTTCGCGGTCTTCAGCGCGGTATCGGCGAGCCCCTTACGGGCACCGTGGGTCGAGTTGAAGTATTCAAGAACGGTCAGGCCTTCCTTGAAGTTCGAGATGATCGGCGTCTCGATGATCTCACCGGACGGCTTGGCCATCAGGCCGCGCATGCCGGCAAGCTGCTTGATCTGCGTCGCGGAACCACGGGCGCCGGAATGGGCCATCATCCAGACGGAGTTGACGGGCTGGCCCGGCTCCATGTTGGACATGTGCTCCATCATACGCTCGGCGACGGTGTCAGTGCAGCGCGACCAGACGTCGATCACCTTGTTGTACTTCTCGCCCTGCGTGATGAGGCCGTCGAGGTACTGCTGCTCGAACTCCTTCACCTCGTTCTGGGCTTCCTCGACCAGTTCCTGCTTGGCGTCCGGAATGATCAGGTCGTCCTTGCCGAAGGAGATGCCGGCGCGGCAGGCATGGCCGAAGCCGAGGCTCATCAGACGGTCGGCGAAGATCACCGTGTCCTTCTGGCCGCAGTGGCGATAGACCTGATCGATGACGCTCTGCACTTCCTTCTTCGTCATCAGCTTGTTGATGACGGAGAAGGGCAGGTTCGGGTTCTTCGGCAGGAGCTGCGCGATCTTCAGGCGGCCCGGCGTGGTCTCCACGCGCTTGGTCACCTCTTCGCCGCTTTCGTCGAAGGTCTGGACACGGGCGCGGATCTTGGTGTGCAGGGTCACCGCACCGCTGTTCAGCGCGTGCTCGATCTCGCCCATATCCGCAAAGGCCATGCCCTCGCCCGGCATGTTCTCACGCTCGAGCGTCATGTAGTAGAGGCCGAGAATGATGTCCTGGGACGGCACGATGATCGGCTTGCCGTTCGCGGGGCTGAGGATGTTGTTGGTGGACATCATCAGCACGCGGGCTTCGAGCTGGGCTTCCAGCGAAAGCGGCACGTGGACCGCCATCTGGTCGCCGTCGAAGTCGGCGTTGAACGCGGTACAGACCAGCGGGTGCAGCTGGATCGCCTTACCCTCGATCAGCACCGGCTCGAACGCCTGGATGCCGAGACGGTGCAGGGTCGGCGCACGGTTCAGCAGCACCGGGTGCTCGCGGATCACCTCTTCGAGGATGTCCCAGACTTCCGGACGCTCTTTCTCCACCATACGCTTCGCCGCCTTGATGGTGCTGGCGAGGCCGTAGAGTTCGAGCTTCGAATAAATGAACGGCTTGAACAGCTCGAGTGCCATCTTCTTCGGCAGGCCGCACTGATGCAGCATCAGGCTCGGGCCGACGACGATCACGGAACGGCCGGAATAGTCGACGCGCTTGCCGAGCAGGTTCTGACGGAAGCGGCCCTGCTTGCCCTTCAGCATGTCGGACAGCGACTTCAGCGGACGCTTGTTCGCGCCGGTGATGACGCGGCCGCGGCGGCCGTTATCGAACAGAGCGTCGACAGCTTCCTGCAGCATGCGCTTCTCGTTGCGGACGATGATGTCCGGCGCACGCAGCTCGATCAGCCGCTTCAGACGGTTGTTGCGGTTGATCACCCGGCGATAGAGGTCGTTCAGGTCGGAGGTCGCGAAGCGGCCGCCATCCAGCGGAACCAGCGGCCGCAGCTCCGGCGGAATGACCGGGATCACATCGAGGATCATCCATTCCGGACGGCAGCCGGATTCCTCGAAGGCCTCGATCAGCTTCAGACGCTTGACCAGCTTCTTGCGCTTGGCCTCGGAACCGGTGGTGCGGAGCTCCTCGCGGATGTTTTCCTTTTCCTCGTCGAGATCGAGGCCGGACATCATCTCCTTCAGCGCCTCGGCGCCGATCATGGCCTTGAAATTGTCCTCGCCGTACTCGTCCTGGGCGTCGAAATATTCTTCCTCACCCAGAAGCTGACGGTACTTGAACGGGGTCAGGCCCGGCTCGGTAACGACGAAGCTCTCGAAATAGAGGATCCGCTCGAGATCCTTCAGGGTCATGTCGAGCAGCAGGCCGATGCGGCTCGGCAGCGACTTGAGGAACCAGATGTGCGCAACCGGAGAAGCAAGCTCGATATGCCCCATCCGCTCGCGGCGGACCTTGGAGAGGGTCACCTCGACGCCGCACTTCTCGCAGATGATACCGCGATACTTCATCCGCTTGTACTTGCCGCACAAGCACTCGTAGTCCTTGATCGGACCGAAGATCCGGGCGCAGAACAGGCCGTCGCGCTCCGGCTTGAAGGTCCGGTAGTTGATGGTTTCGGGCTTCTTGATCTCACCGAAGGACCAGGAGCGGATCCGCTCCGGGCTCGCGATCGCGATCCGGATATGATCGAAGCTCTGCGGGCCGGACGGCTGACCAAAGACGTTCATCAACTCGTTCATCAAGCATCTCCTTACGTCACTGGGACGTTATGCGCCGACTTAACAATAAGTCTGAGCGACGCGGCCGGTCGCGGCAAGTCCGCTCCCGGAGGGATAGAGAACCGGGCGGGGTCCGACTGGATCCGCCCGGAAAGTCCTACAGCTGCTCCTGCTCGAGCTCGACATTGAGGCCGAGGGAGCGGAGTTCCTTCACGAGAACGTTGAAGGACTCCGGGATACCGGCCTCGAAATTGTCGTCGCCGCGCACGATCGCTTCGTACACCTTGGTCCGGCCGGACACGTCGTCCGACTTCACCGTCAGCATTTCCTGCAGGGTATAGGCGGAGCCGTAGGCTTCGAGGGCCCAGACCTCCATTTCCCCGAAGCGCTGACCGCCGAATTGCGCCTTACCTCCCAGCGGCTGCTGGGTGACGAGGCTGTACGGGCCGATCGAACGGGCGTGGATCTTGTCGTCGACCAGGTGATGCAGCTTCAGCATGTAGATGTAGCCGACGGTCACCTTGCGGTCGAAGACCTCGCCGGTCCGGCCGTCGATCAGGGTCACCTGACCGGTCGAGTCCAGACCCGAGAGCTTCAGCATGTCGACGATGTCTTCCTCGCGGGCGCCGTCGAACACCGGAGTGCCCATCGGAACGCCGCGGCTGAGGTTGCCGGCCAGTTCCAGGACCTCGTCGTCGTCGAGCGGCGCGATCTCCGCCTTGTACTGCTCCTCGCCATAGACCTTTTCGAAGAGCTTGCGGAAGTCGCCCGTCTTTGCGGTCCGGTTGATCTCGGAAAGCAGCTGATTGATCTGCAGACCGAGACCGTGCGAGGCCCAGCCGAGGTGGGTCTCGAGGATCTGCCCGACATTCATGCGGCTCGGCACGCCGAGCGGGTTCAGCACGATGTCGACCGGGGTCCCGTCTTCCAGGTACGGCATGTCTTCCGACGGGTTGATCTTGGAGATCACGCCCTTGTTGCCGTGACGGCCGGCCATCTTGTCGCCCGGCTGCAGCTTGCGCTTCACCGCGACGAAGACCTTGACCATCTTCATGACGCCCGGCGGCAGTTCGTCACCGCGCTGCAGCTTGTCGACCTTGTTGTCGAAGCGGGCCTGGAGCTCTTCGACGCTCTTGTCGAACTCGCTCTTCATGCCTTCCAGATATTCCATCCGGGTCTCGTCTTCGACCGCGAACTGGCGCCACTGGCCCTGGGTGTATTCGCCGAGCACCGCATCGGTGATCTCGACGCCGCCCTTGAAGCCCTTCGGACCGGAAACCGCCTTCTGGCCGAGCAGCTGTTCCTTCAGGCGGGCGAAGAAGCCACGCTCGAGGATCGCACGTTCGTCGTCGCGGTCCTTCGCTAGACGCTCGATCTCGGCACGTTCGATGGCGAGCGCGCGCTCGTCCTTGTCGACGCCGCGGCGCGAGAAGACCCGCACTTCGACGACCGTACCGGTGACCCCCGGCGGCACCTTCAGGGAGGTGTCGCGGACGTCGGACGCCTTCTCGCCGAAGATGGCGCGCAGAAGCTTTTCTTCCGGCGTCATCGGGCTCTCGCCCTTCGGCGTGACCTTGCCGACCAGGATGTCGCCCGGATTCACCTCGGCACCGATATAGACCATGCCGGCTTCGTCGAGGTTCTTCAGGGCCTCTTCACCGACGTTCGGAATGTCTCGGGTGATTTCTTCCTGACCCAGCTTGGTGTCGCGGGCCATGATCTCGAATTCCTCGATATGGATCGAGGTGAACACGTCGTCGCGGACGATGCGTTCGGAGATCAGGATCGAGTCCTCGAAGTTGTAACCGTTCCACGGCATGAAGGCGACGAGCACGTTCCGGCCGAGCGCGAGCTCGCCGAGATCCGTGGACGGGCCGTCCGCCATGATGTCGCCGGCGACGACCCGGTCACCGACCTTCACCAGCGGACGCTGGTTGATGCAGGTGTTCTGGTTCGAGCGCTGGAACTTCAGCAGAGTGTAGATGTCGACGTTGCTCTCCGTGGACGCGGTTTCCTCGGTGGCGCGAACGACGATACGGGTCGCGTCGACCTGGTCGACGATGCCCGAACGCTTGGCGACGATGGTCACGCCGCTGTCGCGGGCGACGCGGGCTTCCATGCCGGTGCCGACATACGGCGCTTCCGCCTTCACCAGCGGGACCGCCTGCCGCTGCATGTTGGAGCCCATCAGCGCGCGGTTCGCGTCATCGTTCTCGAGGAACGGAATGAGCGCGGCGGCGACGGAGACCAGCTGCTTCGGCGACACGTCGATCAGGTGAATGTCTTCCGGACGGGCCAGACCGAAGTCGCCCTGGCGGCGAACCGGGACCAGCTCTTCGACGAAGCGGTTTTCCTTGTCGATCGGCGCGTTCGCCTGGGCCACCGTATAACGGCCCTCTTCCATCGCGGAGATGTACCGCACCTCGTCGGTCACCTTGCCGTCCACGACCTTGCGGTACGGAGTCTCGATGAAGCCGTACTGGTTCACGCGGGCATAGGTGGCAAGCGAGTTGATCAGGCCGATGTTCGGACCTTCCGGCGTCTCGATCGGGCAGATCCGGCCGTAGTGGGTCGGGTGCACGTCGCGCACCTCGAAGCCGGCCCGCTCGCGGGTGAGACCGCCCGGGCCAAGCGCCGAGAGGCGGCGCTTGTGGGTGATCTCGGAAAGCGGGTTGGTCTGGTCCATGAACTGCGAGAGCTGCGAGGAGCCGAAGAACTCGCGCACGGCGGCGGCCGCCGGCTTCGCATTGATCAGGTCGTGCGGCATGACGGTGTCGATCTCGACCGAGCTCATGCGCTCGCGGATCGCGCGCTCCATGCGCAGCAGGCCGACACGGTACTGGTTTTCCATCAGCTCACCGACGGACCGGACACGGCGGTTGCCGAGATGGTCGATGTCGTCGATCTCGCCCTTGCCGTCCTTCAGGTCGACCAGGATCTTCAGGATCGCGAGGATGTCTTCCTTGCGCAGCACGCGGAGCTGATCGTCGGTTTCCTGATCGAGACGGGCATTCATCTTCACGCGGCCAACCGCGGAGAGATCGTAGCGCTCGCTGTCGAAGAACAGGCCGTCGAACAGGCTTTCGGCGGTCTCGAGGGTCGGCGGCTCGCCCGGGCGCATGACCCGGTAGATGTCGACCAGCGCTTCCTCGCGGGTGGTGTTCTTGTCGAGTGCGAGGGTGTTGCGCAGATAGGCGCCGATATTGACGTAGTCGATCGCCAGCACCGGCAGATCCTCGACGCCGGTGTCGACGATCAGCTGCAGCAGTTCCTCGGTGATCTCGTCGCCCGCTTCGACCAGAACTTCGCCGGTTTCCGGATTGACGATATCGATGGCGATGAACTGTGTGATCAGGTCCTCGCTCGGGACATAGACTTCCTTGAGGCCGCCCTCGGTGAGTTTCCGAGCAAGGCGCGGCGTCATCTTGTCGCCGAGCTTGGCCACCACTTCACCGGACGCGGCATCGACCAGGTCGCGGGACAGCTTCTGGCCGCGCAGGCGGTCGCCGTTGAACTCGGTCTTCCAGCCTTCGCCGTTCTTCTGATAGGTGACGCTCTCGTAGAAGTAGCTGAGGATGTCCTCTGCGGAGAGACCGGTGACCATGGCGCGGTTCGGTTCTTCGCCGGTCTCGTGGCACTTCTTCAGATAGGCCTCGGACTCGTCGCTCATCAGAGCCAGCAGCAGCGTGGTCGCGGGCAGCTTGCGGCGGCGGTCGATGCGCACATAGAGGATGTCCTTGGCGTCGAATTCGAAATCGAGCCAGGAACCGCGATAGGGGATCACCCGGGCGGCGAAGAGATACTTGCCCGAAGAATGGGTCTTGCCCTTGTCGTGGTCGAAGAAGACGCCCGGCGAGCGGTGCATCTGGGAGACGATGACCCGTTCGGTCCCGTTGATCACGAAGGTACCGTTCTTCGTCATCAACGGCATGTCGCCCATATAGACGTCCTGCTCCTTGATGTCGCGGATGGAGCGGGAACCGGTCTCTTCCTCGACGTCCCAGACGACGAGGCGCAGGGTGACCTTAAGCGGCGCGGCAAAAGTGATCCCCCGCTGCTGGCATTCCTCGACATCGTATTTCGGCGTCTCGAGCTCGTAGCTGACGAACTCGAGCATGGCGCGCTCGGAGAAGTCCTTGATCGGGAAAACGGACTTGAAGACTTCCTGCAGCCCGAGAACCTCACGGTTCTCCGGCGCCACGTCCTTCTGCAGAAACAGATCGTAGGAACTCTTCTGCACCTCGATCAGATTCGGCATCGGGGACACTTCGGAAATACGTCCGAAATCCTTGCGCACACGCTTGCGACTGGTGAAGGAACCAACGGAGGAAATCGCCATGGTCAAACCTCGCCCACCTTTGATCTATCTGGAGCGGTCGGGACGGGTATCCGTCCGCTCCATGGCTCCCGCGCCCGTCGCGAGAGCCGCCTGTTCAGCCAACCGGGAGACCCGGCCTCCCGGCCTTACCGCTGGGGCGCCCCTGCACCAACGGTAAGAACGGGAAAAGGGCAGGGCAACGCGCGCACCGTCCGGCACGCGCGTACCCCACCCGTATTTCCAAGTAACGCCAAGGCGTTACTTCAGCTCGACGGTAGCACCTGCTTCTTCGAGCTTCTTCTTGATCTCTTCGGCTTCGTCCTTGGAAGCGCCTTCCTTCACAGGCTTCGGCGCACCTTCGACGAGGTCCTTGGCTTCCTTCAGACCGAGACCGGTGATCGCGCGAACTTCCTTGATCACGTTGATCTTCTTGTCGCCGGCACCCGCGAGGATGACGTCGAAGGAATCCTTTTCTTCGGCGGCAGCAGCACCACCGGCGTCACCGCCAGCAGCAGCGGCAACAGCAACCGGAGCGGCGGCGGAAACGCCCCACTTCTCTTCGAGCATCTTCGACAGTTCGGCCGCTTCGAGGACCGTCAGGGAAGAGAGCTCATCAACAAGCTTCTCAAGATCAGCCATTTTCAAATACTCCAGACTTGAGCTTCGTTAAACGGAGTGGATCGACCACTCACCCCTCTTTGCTGCTGTAAGCGCTGATCACGCGGGCGACCTGACCACCAGGAGCCTGCAGAACACCGGCGATACGCGTCGCCGGGGTCTGGATCATGCCAAGCAGCTTTGCACGCAGTTCGTCGAGGGACGGCAACTTCGCGAGAGCCTTGACCGCGTTGACGTCGAGAACTTTCGTTCCCATCGCGCCACCGATAATCGTCAGTTTCTCGTTTCCATTGGCGAACTCGACGGCAACCTTGGCGGCCGCAACCGGATCGGACGACGTAGCAATCGCCGTCGGACCCGTGAAGGACGCGTCAAGGTTTTCGTACTCCGTGCCTTTCAGAGCGAGACGAGCGATCCGATTTTTCGTGACTTTGTATCGGGCCCCTGCTGCACGCATCTTGCCGCGGAGGTCATTGACCTCATCGACCGTCAGCCCGACCTGATGGGTGACCACGACAACCGCGGCCTCCGAAAAGGTCTTGTTCAGGGTCTCGACCAGAGCCGCTTTTTCAGTACGGTTCACTGATCATCTCCGCATCTGCGGGCCCCGGCACCATGCCGAAGCCCCCTTTGCACATGAACCGACGAACACCATGCCCGTCGGCCCGGTTCGCCTGTCCCAGAAGCTCAAACGTCAGACATCTCCGGCCTGAGCCGGAATCGAAATCCGTTATCACCCCCGTCTATACGGGAAATTAAGCCGCCGCGGCCGAGGCCCCTTTGGCACCCGTAGTCTTGGACAGGTCGGAGCCGGTCCCGAAGGTCCGGCTCCATTTCCCGGCCCTGAAAGGCCGGAACTTCAACGACAGGCTCAGGCAGAACCGAGAGCCGCCGTATCCACTTTCACGCCCGGCCCCATGGTGGAGCTGAGAGCGACGCGCTTGACGTAGGTGCCCTTGGCGCCCGTCGGCTTCGCGCGGTTGATCGCATCGACGAACGCGGTCGCGTTCTCGAGAAGCTGGTCCTCGGAGAAGCTCGCCTTGCCGATACCGGCATGCACGATGCCGGCACGCTCGACGCGGAACTCCACCTGACCGGCCTTGGCGGCGGTCACGGCGGCGCCGACATCGGCGGTCACGGTGCCGAGCTTCGGGTTCGGCATCAGGCCGCGCGGGCCGAGCACCTTACCGAGACGGCCGACGAGGGCCATCATGTCCGGGGTCGCGATGACGCGGTCGAAGTCCATCCGGCCGTCCTGGATTTCCTTCATCAGGTCATCCGCACCGACGATTTCGGCACCGGCTGCGCGGGCTTCGTCAGCCTTCGCATCCTTGGCGAAAACCGCGACGCGCACGGCCTTGCCGGTACCGTGCGGCAGCGCGACGACGCCGCGCACCATCTGGTCGGCATGACGCGGATCGACACCGAGGTTCATCGAAATCTCGACGGTCTCGTCGAACTTCGCCTTGGCGCCGCCCTTCACGAGTTTCACCGCTTCGGCGAGCCCATGCAGCTTCAGCCGGTCGACGTTTTCATAGGCGCCCTTGAGACGCTTGCCCTGCTTTGCCATCGTCTTACTCCACAACCTCGACGCCCATGGAACGGGCGGAACCGCGGATCATCTGGCACGCGCCTTCGAGATCGACAGCGTTCAGATCCGGCATCTTCGCTTCGGCGATCTCACGGACCTGGTCCATGGTGATCTTGCCGACGATTTCCTTGCTCGGGTTGCTCGCGCCCTTCGGGAGCTTCGCGGCCTTCTTGATGAAGAAGCTGGCCGGCGGAGTCTTCGTGACGAAGCTGAAGGTTCGGTCCTGGTAAGCGGTGATCACGACCGGGATCGGCATGCCCTTTTCGAGGTTGCCGGTCGCGGCGTTGAACGCCTTGCAGAATTCCATGATGTTCAGGCCGCGCTGACCCAGCGCCGGACCGACCGGCGGAGACGGGTTCGCTTCACCGGCCTTGATCTCCAGCTTGATATAGCCAGCGATCTTCTTAGCCATAATAAGTACCTCTCACTGTGCCGGGTGGTACGGGCTTCCAAGGTTTTCTGGAAGACCTCCCACGCGGTCATCTATAGGACGTCAGATCTTCTCGACCTGGGTGTATTCCAGCTCGACCGGCGTCGACCGTCCAAAAATCGACACCGCAACCTTGAGACGGGACTTTTCCTCGTCCACGTCTTCAACATAGCCGTTGAAGGACGCGAACGGCCCGTCGGAAACCCTGACCTGCTCGCCGATCTCGAAGATGACGGACGGCTTCGGCCGCTCGACGCCCTCGGCGACCTGCTTGATGATCCGCTCGGCTTCCGATTTCGAAATCGGCTGGGGCTTGCCCTTGCTGCCGAGGAAACCGGTCACCTTCGGCTGGTCCTGCACCAGGTGCCAGCTCTGGTCGGTCATCACCATCTTGACGAGGATGTAGCCGGGGAAAAACTTGCGCTCTGCGTTCACTTTCGCGCCGCGTCGCATCTCCACGACTTCCTCGGTCGGGACCAGGACCTCTTCGATCAGGTCTTCCATCTCATGCGCAGCGGCTTGCTCGCGAATGGCCTGTGCGACCTTCTTCTCGAAGCCGGAATAGACATGGAGGACGTACCAACGTGCCGCCACAGGCTCAGGCTCCCAATCCAAGAATAAACTTCACACCCCACGACAGCGCGCCATCCACAAGGAAAAAGAAGATAGACGCGAGCGTTACCATGATGAAAACCATCATGGTGCCCACGCCTGTTTCCTTGCGACTCGCCCAGGTCACCTTGGAAACTTCCTGGCGAACCTGACGGACGAATTGCGCCGGAGAAACCTTTGCCATCGTGATCCGTTTCTGTCAGCCGGGCTGTATAGCGCCCCGGCAGAATGAAATCAACTGTGCAGAAGAAGAAGCGTGGCAGGAGTGGCAGGGATCGAACCCGCAACCCCCGGTTTTGGAGACCGGTGCTCTACCAATTGAGCTACACTCCTAAGCCGCGCTGCAAGCGGCCGCCCCAGCCCTCCCGATGAAGGACCGGGGCGGCAGCCTGTTACTCGACGATTTTGGCGACGACGCCGGCGCCGACGGTGCGGCCGCCTTCGCGGATGGCGAAGCGCAGGCCTTCATCCATGGCGATCGGCGCGATCAGCTGAACCGTCATCGCGATGTTGTCGCCCGGCATCACCATCTCGGTGCCTT
>NZ_JACZCQ010000017.1 GCF_014904705.1 Nisaea sediminum | reverse complement strand
AGCCCACGCCCCCGCCGGGCCGGGGAGAGGAAACAAACAAAAAGACGCGCCGCCGGCCGCGGGGGCCCGCCCGACAAAAGCGCGGAAAAATTTCTGACGGCGGGAACGGCATCCGGACCGCCAGGGCGGCCCGGATGCTCTCGGGTCAACGATAGTAGTTGCCGCCCTTCCGAAGACGAAGAATGCAGGTGTTCACGTTCGTTCCAACCTCCCGGAAAGAACCGGGCGGCAGGTCGAAAAATCGCCCGTCGTGCTTCTCGATGATCGCCCGGAAGGAACGTGATTTCTTGGTCTCACGAAACGCGGTCGCTCCGCTCATGACAGCTACAAGATGCCCTCCATCTTTCAGGTGCGTCAGGGCGTGCAGAACATGGTCGATGTCCCTTTCCCGATCAAATGGCGGGTTCATCAAAACCACGTCGTAGAGCTCATCCGGAGCCGCGCGCAGCGCAAGGAAATCGACTGGCAGCACGCGCCTATATAGGCCGCTCTCGCTCAGTGTCTGCGCCCGGCCCGTGTTCAGTTCGATGCAATCGACCACGGCACCGGCAGAGACGGCCAGGCGCGCAAGGTTGCCCGTGCCTGCGGAAGGCTCCAGAACGGTCTTCGGCTCGCCGTTGACGACCAGATAAGGCGCATGGTGCATGACCTCTTTTCCGACCGCCTCCGGCGTCGGAAACCATCCCATATTGCGTGCAAGCGCGGTCTTGGGAGCTAGGCCGTCGTCGGCCTCGGCCTCCCTCTCCTCGGGGATCGGATTGCCGTAGAATTCGCCGAGGGCCTTGTTGACCTTCGCCAGCAAATCCTTGCGCGTGAAATAGAGATGCACATTGCCGTTTTTCCACGTCCGGAGTCGGAAATAGTCGGTCTCAATGACGGCCTGCGGAAGCCCTCTTGAATATGAACCGCGCGTTTCCGCCTCGATCGCTGACACAATCGATAAATGGCGTGGCAAGGTGGGCTCTCCGTCCATGAAACGGAAGATCCGCTCCACGTCCATCAGGGTATCGTCATAGTGTCGGTAATGGTTCCAGCCGCCGAACTCGCTCAGCGCATTTTCAAGGACGATCCGGTGCTTGAATTTGAATGTGTCGTTGGAGCGAAACCGGCGATCCAGCGCCGTAAAGGCATCGGCGATGCCCTCTTGGATGGTGAAGCTTAGACCGGCGAAGCGCGCCTGCAGGGTCGCATAAACTGTCTCGACCGTGGGCTCCGGCGGATTGGTTGTCAGTTCCAGCCGCAATTCGTCTTTCTGGCGCCGGTTCATGATGGACTCAAGGTCGGTGTGTGCGATGACCTTCGCCCAGAGATTGACCGACGTTATGTGCTCGACCTTGGCCATATAGTCGGCCTCCTCCGGCACCGATATTGCGCGTATGAAATATTCCTCCTTATCGCGCACATGTTGGTTGTAGCTTGCCTCGCCGCTGGGGCTGATTTCATTTAAGAGCCGGTTCGCTTTGCGAAGGGCGTCCTGCGCGTCGAGAAGGCGGGCATGGGACGCTCGGAAGGCGATAAGTGCCATTTCCCGTTTCTTGACAAGCTGGGCGACGGTTTCGCGGGGAACGAGCATGTTCATGGCTGCTTCCCCTTTCGAAACTCTCGCTCGAACGCATCGAAAGTCGCGCTATATCGGCTCCGGATTTCCGCCTCCGAGAAACCCTGTTGCGCATGCTCGTAGACCATCAAGGCACAAAGCAAATCGGCCAGCGTTTCTCCGCACTTGGGCCGTTCTTCCTTGATCGCTGCCAGCATCATTTTCCGGCCGCGTTCGAATTGTTTGGTGGTCCGTTCGTCGCTAACCGCTTTGGTGGCAACAGTGCGCGAAGCCGGGGCGGGCCTATGCGCCGGTCGGTCGAGCCCGTCCATGTCGCATTCGAAGTTCCGCCACACATAGCGATGCCAGTGGAATATTTCCGACGCCCTCATATCCTCATGCGCGCGCATGTAATGAAGAAGGTCATAGAGCATTCGAACCGATGTCCGATCCGTCGGAGCGCCGGGGGCGCTCCGGTAGGACTCAAACGCTGCATCGATGCGTGCGATCTGGGCGCTATCAGGTCTGAACATCGCCCTCACTCCGCCGCTTCCGGCATCGCTGCCGCTTGCTGGAAGCCGTCGAGGAAATCGACGGCTTTCTGTGCATGGGATGCGGCGCGGAAGATCGCCCGCTTGTCGTCCTTCAGAACCTTCAGCCAGCTTTGGATATAGGACGCGTGATCGGTGAGATGGTCCGGTCGGAGCCCCAGAGAGGCGCCAAGGAACGCGGAACCGAGTTCGGCGACCAGCTCCTCCAGGGCGTATCCGTCATCGCCCCATTTCTTGCGCCCGAAGTCCCGCTCAAGGCGGCCCGGGCCTTTGGTCCAGTGGATATGTTCGTGCGCAAGGGTCGCATAGTATTTTTCGGCATCCGGGAAGGTCTCAAACGGGGGCATGCGGATATAATCGGCCGCGCCGCCGTAGGCGTAGAAAGCTTGGTTTCCGCCGTGCCGAACATCGGAGCCGGTCGCGGCAAAATACCGCTCGGCGGCATCGTTCCGCTCGGCAGACGGACGCGGCGCGGACGGCGCCGGATAGAAGTGCTCGGGCAGTCCGTCGATCTGGTCGGCATTGAACACCGTGTAGGACCGCATAAAGCGGATAACGCGGGCGTCCTCGTCGGTGTCCGCCTCGTCCTCCTCCTTGGCGTTCATCGTTCCGGCATAGAAAACAGCGGCGCCCTTCTCTCCCTTGCGAACTTGTCCGCCGAGTTCCCCGGCCTGCCGGTAGGTCATCCAGTAGGGCGAGGTATAGCCGCTCGCCTGCGCGGCCATCCAAAGGGCAATAACATTGATTCCCCGATAGGCTTCGCCGGTTACGCGCAACGGCTGCTCCGGGATCGCGCCCGCGTCCCACGGCTTTTGCCAAGGGCGCACGCCCTCTTCCAGTGCCGCGATAATGCGGTCGGTCACTGCCTGCATGTGATCGGTTTTCGGAGATTTGCCGGTCATGTTCTGCCCCTTTTTGTGGCTGGGTTGCTGTTCACAACTGCAACCCTGCCTCTCCGGCGAGGAGCGGGAGTGGGGTGAAAGGCCGGCGTTCCGGGAGGGGTATCGCCCACCCTTTAGGGGGCCGCTATGCGGCCGGTTGCAGGGCCTCGGCCCGAAACCTGGGGAGACCCGGAACGACGCGAGCGGATGCGAGTTCAGCCTTTGTGGGGAGGGGGCAGCGTCCCCTTCCCGCACTGAGCGGATGCGAGATTTAAAGGAAACCGCTCCTCCCCCAAGGGAGGAGAAAAGAAGGAGCCAGGCTAGGTGGTTTCAGTTTCCCCTCGTTTGGAGGGCTTGAGAAACGCATCCTCACTTGAGCTAAGGGGGAGTTAGGTCGCGGTCACCCCTCGTTTGGAGGCCTCGAGGAACTCCGCACTCGACCGCAAGGATGAGGTGATCGTCGCGGTCACCCCTCGTTTGGAGGCCTCGAGGAACCGAACTCAATCATGCTGCATTCTCCGGGTCGTCGCGGTCACCCCTCGTTTGGAGGCCTCGAGGAACCGACAAGATGACCGCAGCACTCAGGGATTAGTCGCGGTCACCCCTCGTTTGGAGGCCTCGAGGAACCGCCCCTGCGATAATCGCCTGATTCGACTGCACCATCATCCTCATCTGAAGCCGAAAAAACGAGGCCAACCCGCTCTGCGAGTACGGTGTTTCCACCGTTTTGGTCGGCATGAAGTGACTTCTGCCCCGCCATTGACGTAACGCCAGCGGACTGGTCGTCCGCGCCAACGGCAGAAGCGCGGTCTGCGACTACCCACCCGCCCGGATTGGCGAGTGGCCCGAGACCGCCATCGTCACGATCCCGGAGGGCCATGACCATGTCTCTTTCTTTGGGCGCAAGCTTGTCGCCCTTCTTAACTCCGCGCATGACAACGCCACGGCGCCCAATGTTCACAGCCCCTACAACGTCCGCATGGGCCGTGAACCCACAGCTGAGACACAGGAACTTGTCTTGCTCCGGCCGATTCTTGCCGTCCCTGTGGCCGCACGACGGGCAGGTAATCGAAGTCCCGCCCGCGACCACCTTTCTGGGCTGCGGCAGGCCAGCGAGCGCGAGCTTGTAGCTGAGTATCTGCTCCAGCTTCCCCAACTGCGCACGCTTTAGGGTCCGCCTCCAGCCTCCCTTGTGCCCGCCCTTCGGCCGCGGCGTGACGATCGTTTTCTTGAACTCGTCGAGTTTTTCAAGGCTGACCGGTGCCCGATGACGAACAGCGGTCCGGACGATCTCGTTCGCGAGGATATGGAGCGAGTTGTCTACGCGTTCGGCATAACGGCGCCTGGTATGCCCCCGCCGTCTCTGCTCGGCCCGCCTCTGGCGCTCGGACTCCCGGATCGCCTGCCCTATCTCGGCCCCGCGCGGCTCAGAGGCTTCCAGAATAGCGCCGTCCCGATCAACGACACTCACCGCAACGGGGTTCACGATCCCCCTATCGATCCCGATAGACCGCTCGGTTAGTTCAAGATCCCGCTCCGGCATCTCGAACTGGGCTTGGAGGAACCAACGCTCGCCCTTCCTCAGCACAAGGCTGGAACGCAGGATTGCCTTGCCGCCAAGAAACTTGTTCTCGTGCCACTTGGAACAAGACAAGGGGACGATGATCTTGGACCGGCTCTTCCCCGCTTTGATGAACTCCCCCGAACTGGCTTCGATTCCTTCATGCAGGATCGATAGACGCGCACGGGGATCATCAGCTGGCACCAGGTTCAGGACGACAGACAAGCCCCCAGAGGTGCCTTTGCGCACGATCAAGGCGTCCCGCGCCCGCGCAAGCGTAAAGGGCCTCGGCTGAGGCTCCCGACGCGCGCGGCTCATTTCATCGCGGGCGGCGTTCTCCTGATCGCGCGTGGATGCCGTTCGCAAGGCGGTGAGCGCAGAGGCGTATACGACTGGCTGTGGCTGCGACTGCGCGGGCCACTCCGCTTCGTGCCCCCCACGTCGAAGCTCGATATAGCTACCGACCGCCATTCCCACGTCCCGGACCAGCCCGTTGGAAACCGGTTCATTCAGGTTGGACGCCCGTGCAACAGTCAGGGCTCGCGCCTGAAGTTTTCTCAACTCAGCAACGCGGGTCTTTCGGTCCGGCTCCGCGATGATGCCCTCGGCGTCCGCCCGTACCTCTTCGAGAATGGACCAGAAAGCTTCCTCAACTTGCGAACGGACGCGCTCCAACACGGCAGCCTTCCGCCGCGTCGGCCTCATCTCGAACACTGCTGTCAGGTACTGGCCAGCCACGGTGCCTCTCTTGGATGGATCCAAGACCGTTGATGCTATCGACCCCTAGAGAAACATGCGAGCCACATTTTCCCCTGAAGGGTGTATTGCTCGATTTGATATGACTTCGAACAAATCCGTGAGGGCCCACAGGCTATGCGCAATCGTCCGCTGAACGGTCCCGAGCGATCTCCCTCTCCTTGGCGATGAGCATCTGACGTTCGGACAGATCGGCAAGAGACCAGCGCCGCCCGCCGAACGCCTTTTGAAACGCTTCTGCTGTCTCACGGTCCGGAAAGTAATAGCGGCCGGCAAACTGGTAGCATCGCCCGGCGACGTCGGCGCCATGCTTGATATCCCAATTGGTGAGCTGGCGGTCAGCCACCCAGGTCAGGGCCGCGCTGAATTCGGCCCCGGTCAGATCATTGTCTACACCGTGGCGGAATGTCTTGTCGGCGGCTTTGGCGTAGGTGGATCTATTGGGTGTTCGACTCATTCTTCAAAGATAGATCTTTCACGAAAATTGGTGGATGCGCCATAGACTGCAGACGTCCGAAATGCCTTAATTTACTCGCGTTTTTGTTGCGAGTTTAACTTAGAGGCAGGAGTGCCATGGATGAAGAGAACAAGTGTGGAACGCCCGCGCTGGATGCAGCGGCGAAGGTTGCGGAAGTAACGAAAACGGTCTCGGACATCAATCCAGTCAAAGCATTTTTAGGGCCTGCAGCGAAAGCGCTGGGAGATCATTTTGGGGAACGGGTTAAGGAGTGGGTGGACCGTAAGAAAAACGAGAATGCGAGATATCACGCTAGCGCGGTGTTGGGTGATGCCGGACCCGATGACATACCTGATGACAAACAACTGGACTTGCTGCGCTGGTACGAGAGAGCGGGTGAAGTAGACCCGAATGAGATTGAGAAATCTGCCGCCATTAAAGCTGCACTGAAGGCAACATTAGCGGGTCGAGGAAATGACGCAGATATCTTAATGTCACTCACAAAGGATGAAATTTTATGCCTAGGCAAGAAAAATGGTGTACAAATCGACAGCTACACGACGGCTTTATTAAAAGAAACGGGATTATCCCCTTGAAGCAAGTAAGCTGATCGCCTATATTAAGGGTGTCAACGGAGGCACCCATGTCAGGTAAGTTCACAGTTCGCGATTTCTTCAAGCGGTTCCCGGATGACGATGCGTGCCTGCATCACGTCATGGAGGTCCGCTACGGTCTGCGCCACGTCTGCCGTGACTGCGGGACGGAAAGCAGCTTCCACCGGATGACCAATCGCAAGGCGTATGCCTGCGCTCACTGTGGCGCGCATCTGTATCCGTGCGCCGGTACGATCTTTCAGGACAGCCGCACTCCGCTGCAACTGTGGTTCTACGCGATCTTCCTCTTTGTCACGACCCGTCACGGCGTGTCCGGCAAGGAACTGGAGCGCCAGCTTGGCGTGACTTACAAAACCGCGTGGCGCATGGGCCAGCAGATCCGCCAGCTTATGGAACAGGCTGAAATCAAAGACCTGTTCCGTGGCCACGTCGAACTTGATGAAGCCTATGTTGGCGGCAAGCGTTCCGGCGGCAAACGGGGCCGTGGCGCTCCCGGCAAGACCATCGTGATGGGCGTTGCCGAGCGCGGTGGTCGGGTTCACGCTCAGGTCATCCCGGATATCAAGCTCAAGACCCTCAAGGGCGTCGTTGACGAGAAGGTCGAAAAGGGCTCGCTGGTCTCGACCGACGAACTGATGAGCTACGGCTTACTGACCGGAGACGGCTACAAGCACGTTGCCGTCAAGCACGGCGACAAGGAATGGGCGCTGTACGACTACCGCACCAACGCCGTGCACCACGTCAACACCATCGAGGGCTTCTGGAAGCTGTTCAAGAACTCAGTCCGCAGCACGCACATTCACGTGTCGCGGAAGTACATGGATCGGTATCTGAACGAGTTTACGTTCCGGTCGAACCATCGTCAGATGGAGAATGCGATGTTCGATCTCCTGATTGGCGCGGTTTGACAGCCGTGGCCACCACGGATTCAAAAGCGGACCGATCCGCAACAGCGCCGAGCACCTCTTCCTGCCGGATGAAGTCTTCTAAGCGATCCGCGTCCAGGGCCTCGCGTAAGGATAAGCGTTCCCGTTCCATTGCCAATCAATGTCCCCTCGTCTTCGTTGAATGGGAAGACAGTGCACAGCCTACATCAAGTTGGGGGTTTCTGTCCGATTTTGAACCGGGCTCGGCTGTTCGGTGCGCTTCCGTGGGTTGGCTGATTTATGACGGTGAAGACGTTAAGGCGCTTGCGCCAAACATGGGCGCCTTCAACAGCGGGGACAGCGTGCAGGTTTCTGGCGTAATGCGCATCCCAACACGCTGCATCCTCAGACTTACAGAGATTGAGGAGCCACACACTACCAAGTCAATCTGACAGAAGCTCCTTCATCGCGGCAAGTTTGCGCTCAAGTCGTCCAATGCCTTCCATATCCAGCGTCGCGCTGATCTTCACCGTGCCGCCTGATACCACCCACTGAATGTCGTTCAGATCAGTCTCAGGCGCGGGCGGAATCGGCGCCGCCTGAATCTTTTGACTCGGTTGCGCTACTTGAGTGCTCATATCGGTTTCCTCTGAAACATCAACTACATCATTCGATTCTGTAGCTGCGACTGACCTCACGCCATGACTTTCGTTTGCGCGCGTTTGCTCCGCCATCTCGTAAGTTAGGATGTAAGACCTGATTGCAGGACCTATTGCGGCATTCGAATAATCTTGACGAAGAAGGTAGCTGCGCAGCGACGCCTCAGACGGCACCCCGCCGGGGAACTCGTTCCGTAGCTCCGCGAAAAGCGAAGGCCTGAAGGCCGCCTCCATGATCGCCTCCGATTTCGCCGCGTCGCTTTCCGAATGCATGATTGCAACCGCGAGGCGCGTCACTCGGACCTGATTCTTACCGGCCTTTTCCAGAAGCCCATACTGAATCATCGAGGCAAGGACCTTAGCCGATGCTCCGTTTAGGCTTGAGTATCCGGCATGTCCCACCGCCACCTCGCGGTCAATACTGTACGTACGATCAACAGCAAAAATCTTCTCCGCTTTCTCTATCGCGTCAGACAGAGAAATGTTGGGATAGTTTGGACTTCTGACCCGAACAGCCATAGCCGCCTCCTATGTTACGTAACAAATTACCAACACATAGATAGGCGATTACGCGCATCGCGGCAACAAAATCTTACGCGTTTTCTGGCGCCGCCCCCTTGACAGGCGCGCCAGAATGCGATCTCATGGTGTCGTGGGCGATGTTGCTCACAACATGTTGTGACCGGGAGGGCCTGATGGCCTTGTTGGAAGCGAGCCCCGGCGTTCAGCCGACCGATACCCGGGGCAATGATGAAATAGGCAGGGGTGTCCGCAAGCCCTGATCCGGATACGGACACCCCTAAATCGGCCTCACCGACCAGAGCGACCGTGCGACCGGCGTTCTGGTCAAATTCGAACCCCCAGCCCGTTGGTGCGGAGGAAGGAGGTGCGCCGTGTGGCAAGCGGCCCGGTTGTTATCGGGGGCCGCCCGGCGTGGGGGCAAGTGCCCTCGCGCACGGGCATGAATATAGCGGAATCATTGGATTCCGTCCACTCCAACGGTATAGCCAAGGAGGCAATCATGCCGACCACGAAGAAACCGAATAAGCAAACCAGCCCGCGTATCTCGTCGCTCGCCAGCGACGTGTTGGCGGGGCGCACGAAACCAACACCGAAGCAGGTGAAGTCGCTCGCGGCTTCAGCGCTCGGCCAGGACGAGACGAAAGGGCAGCGCCCGAGCAAGCGGCGCTGATCCAGATGGGGCCATCTCGGAAGGTGGCCCCATCCTCATGTAAGGTTGCTACAATGGTAAGCACGCTAAACTTCTATCTCGATGATTCGGGGACGCGTCGCCCAGACCGCAAGCCGGGCAAACGAGCAAAGCACGGGAACGACTGGTTCGCTCTCGGCGGCGTCATCGTTAACGATGACGAAGAACAGCAAGCCCGTGCCATGCATGCTGCCTTCATGAAAAAGTGGAACATCACAGGAAAGCCGCTCCACTCTGCGGATATTCGAGCGCGCACCGAAGATTTTTTGTGGCTCGATGATGCTGACGAAGAAGAGCGCTCTGCGTTCTACGAAGAACTGTACTGCCTTATGCGTGATGCTCCGATCATCGGCATCGCCTGCGTCGTTGATCGTCCCGGTTATAACCACCGATATTATGAACGGTACGGTCGCCGGCCCTGGGATCTCTGCAAAACCGCGTTCGCTGTCGCCGTAGAAAGAGCCGCAAAGTGCGCAATTGAGCGCGGCAGAAAGCTCAACGTATACCCTGAGCGATGCAACAAGCCGGAAGATCGATTGCTCCGTGCCTACTTCGAATCATTGAAATCCGAGGGCATGCCGTTCGACACGTCCAACTCGGGGAAATATGGACCGCTGACGCCGGAGCAATTCGGTCAGACGCTGTACGATTTCGACACTAAGCGGAAGTCGTCGCCGATGGCACAATTCGCTGATTTGTTTCTTTGGCCAATGTGCATGGGCGGATACCACGTCGGAAACCGGACATACGCCCGGCTCGTGGAAGACAAAAAGTTGATCGATTGCTACCTTAGTGAGGATCAGCTAGCCGCGCTCGGTATTAAGTATAGCTGCTTCGACCTCGTTCAGCGAAAGGCCTGATAACACAAAGGCCGAGACGTCTCCGTCCCGACCTCGTGCAGCCACAACCACGGTGACTTCGTAGGCTAAGCCTACAGAGTTAATTAATTAGTTAAAAAAAAAAGTCAACAAAAAGCTGGGAGGACGTACTCCCAATTTCGACACCCAATCATCAGTCGCTTACGTAAGCGATAAATCCAAAGAGCACAAAATTACTCGACAAGAAGCTTGAGCGGACATCCGCTCAACTCCGGTAAGGCGTCTTACCTATGCGCGCTCAGCGCTACTTGCTTCAAGGGGATAATCCCGTCCAGTAATGACTGAGGTTATAATTGACGGAAACCTCAATAGAAGCCCCATACCCGATTTATTAAAAGGTAATTTTGAAGATCAAAGGTGGCCATATGTAGCTAGCACACTTACAGTCATTTTAATGATTGCATTATTTTTGATTCGGCTTATTCGTTTTACTAAAAAAGGGCGCCACATAGCAGCGCTGATCGCAGAGTATTTAGATCAGCCGCCACGCTCCTAATTGTACGGGGAAACGCGGCAGCGCTCATACTCACGGGCAATCTCGCCAAGCTTCGCTTTCGGCATGCCGGCGATGAGCCGGCGCCGGCGCGCGACCTCCTCGCGGATCTCTGCGGTGTGGCTCCATACGATCTCGATCGAGTGAGGTTGCCCGGGAAAATTCGGCCACTCGTGAACGGTTGTGTGCGCGGAGTGCCGATAGCCGTACCAAGACAGGGGCACATGTGGTCCCGGCAAGGTGATGCCGGCGGCAAGGTCGACGCGCTCCTGCAGCGCGACCTCGAGGGCGATGCCGCAGATCCAGAAGCTGAGCGCGTGACCTGGCGCGAAGCTGTGAAGTCCGCCACGGCTCATCACCCGGCCGGCGAGGCCGATGTGATCGAGCCCGTGGCGGTGCGGCCGGAATCCCCACGCAGCGGGGTCGTCAACATAGATCCTGCCGTTCTCGACCATTTCGAGATAGTCGGCCGCCGGATAGATCCGGTAGGCAAGGCAGGCCGCAAGAGCGCCGGTGTGTTTGTCGGTGATCCGGATCCACGCCGCGCCGGCAGGCGCGGTAAAATCCGGATCGAAATGCGGAGAGACGAAGCGGTTGTCGGCGACGAGCGCCTGTTTCCAGGCGCGCATGTCGCTTGAGAATGACACGGCGAAGCCCGCACGGGCGAGCCGGTCGGCTGTTTCGGATTCAATGCTGACGAGAGAATCGGCCCCCATAAGCCGATCATAACCGATCGAGGGCGGTTGTCCGCGAGCGCGTGCGATCGCGGATTGAGCGGGCGGCCACACGGCCGGCCGCGCGCGAGCGGAGCGAGAACCGCCCGGGGCGCCTGGCTGACCTCAGTCGGGCACGCCTCACATCGCGTGAGCGTGCGCCTCCTGAGCAGGTTTAGTAGCGCTCACGGTTACGCTGACTTCAACCTTCTGATCCAGCTTGTTAAGGATCGCCATAAGGCGGTCGATGGTGAACCTATCCAGTCGGACGTTGCGGATACGAGAGAAGTCCGCAGCGGAGAAGCCGGTCAGCTCCTGGGCCTTGCGAACGGAGAGCCCCCGGCCGTCCAGAACGCCGATGATCTCTGCCGCGAGTTTGGATTTCAGCTGCAGGATATCCGCGTCGGGATCGCCAAAATCCTTAAACACATTTCCGGAACCCCGGATCAGTTCGAAATCGTCGTCTTTGTCTGTCATTTCAATTTCTCCTTCAGTCGTGCCAGCCGCTCGCGGATCAGATCGATATCGGGTTTCGGCGTCTTGATTCCGCTCACAGACTTTTTCTGGAATGCGTGTAGAACCCAGATATCGTCATCGATCTTCACCGCGTAGACCGTTCGATAGGCATCGCCGCGATGCTTCAACGCGACCTCGAACACCCCATCGGTGAAGCCTTTCATCGGCTTCGCGATATCGGCTTTCTGACCGTAGGTCGCGACGGTCAAAGCCTGCCGGATCCGCCGCTGCGCATCGGAAGGAAACTTTGAGAAATCCTTCCGCGCGGCGTTGATCCAAGAGATTTGTCTTTGCTGCTCACTCATGGCGATATGTTGTCATTTTTGCCAACGAATATCAAGCGGATTGCGCGGAAGAGATGATTTCGCGGGCCTTTTTTCTGAGCGCGGCCATGTCATCGACATAGGAGCCAAGGCGGATATATCCACAGAAGTAGCGGCCCTGCATTTCGAAATACGCGGTCGTGATGTCCTCGGTCAGTAGCTCGCGCATCACGAAATGATCATGGGCCAGTTTGAGCGGGGGCAGTACCTCCAAGGCGTCGAGATACAGTTCCTCGTTGACCTCCCAGAAGGTCCGATGCTGGCTCTCATAGGCGGGCCGCTCCGAACATACTGCGCGGTTTTGTGCAGCCGAATTGAGATTGGTCCAGTGCTGCGCGCGATCATTCGCTGCGGACGGAAGGACGATGATTTCAGTGCCGGTCATGTTCTGCCCCTTCAATGTTGGCTGGGTTGCTGTTCACAACTGCAACCCTGCCTCTCCGGCGAGGAGCGGGGGGTGGGGTGAAAGGCCGGCGTTCCGGGAGGGGTATCACCCACCCTTCAGGGGGCCGCGGCGCGGCCGGTTGCAGGGCCTTGGCCCGAAACCTGGGGAGACCCGGAACGACGCGAGGGGACCGAGTTCAGCCTTTGTGGGGAGGGGGCAGCGTCCCCTCCCCGCACCAAGCGGTAGCGAGATTTAAGGAACCCGCTCCTCCCCAAAGGGAGGAAAAAGGATAAGATGGTCGTCGAAAAACGAGAGGAGAGACCGAGTAATGTCTCAGGAGTGCCCGGATACATTGCCCGATGAGTTTTCAGTCCGTCATTTTCTCCGCGATCGCGAAGCGCTGCTCATACATTTTTCGACGCCGATGAGCACCCAAAAATGGGTCTATCCGGACGATCTTCGCAACGCCAGGACCTTGTCCGGAGTGTCACTCGCGTTCTGCACAATTCAGGCAGGAGATCGGGGACCGTCTCAGGGCGCCGATCCTGGTTCGGCCAATGCCTGTGGATCGGTCGGCCTAATCGTCGATATCGATGACCAAGGGTGCGTTCTCCGTGTGGGCCCTACCGATGACGGATCTCATGAAGACCCGACAACTGGCGAGTTCGCCTCGGGCGGACTTGAACCAACACCCGCGAGTTGCGCTAGAAGCCTCGACGGTCGGCAGACGATGAACGAGTGGCGTGTAAAGAACTACCGAACTATCGGTCTTTTCGTATTTGAGCCTATCAAAGTGAGAAAAAAAATATCGATGTCAGACGGATTTGGCGGCTGTATCCCGTCCGAGTACGAGGATGACATCGATTTGGCCGACGTCGTGACGGACTTTCCTGATCTTCGAATTTTCAGTGTGAGAAACGGATCATTCCAGCAATACGATCGGTCCGCGGAATCCTGGTCGCCGGTGACCTACGATGAGATCCTTGGCGGGTAGTCGCCTGGACGGTCGGCTCAGCCGTCCACGCCCGTTTCCCGTTCTGAGCGAGATCCACGAATAGAACTTGTGGCAGACGTTGCACGTCGATAATTTTGTGAATGTCAGGGGGTTAGCTGAAACCCTCCAATAGTGAGGCCCCCGCTCATGAGAAGGTCGAGTTCTCGGGCGGGGGCCTTTCCATTTTCAACGGTGTCTTTCCCGCCTAGAAGTCGATTTGCTCGAATAACAAACAGATCAGTTCCAGGAGCAACACCAACAACTCGACCACTTTAAGCGGCCATAGTGTCAGGGGGATAGCTCAAGCCCTCCTTTCCCGGCCGGCGGATTGACCCGTGCTGAAACGGGCCTCGATGTCTATGCAACCCGACCGTCCAATCAATATTACGGGCAAAGGGCTGTGGACGTCTCCAGCAATCTTATCCCCAAAACACGTGTTTTCAGGAACTTAGATGTATGGATAAAGCTGATTAAATTAGAAAAAGCCGTCGGCGACTTCAGGGTGTGTGGTCTCAGAAGGCCTCCCTTTCCCGCACCGAGCGGATGCGAGAGCTAGGGCGAAGGCCTTATGGACTGAGCTGGTAATCCGGCCTTACGATAACTCTCCCATTTGTTGAGCAAATTCCAGAATAAGGCTGTGAAATGGAGAACGAAGGAAGCGACGAAAAAGAAGAAAGTGATGCGATCGCCCAGGCGGAGAGTGTCGCGCAGGTGGCAAAGACGGTTTCTGAAGTACACCCGATCAAAGCGCTGTTTGGCCCGGCTGCAAAAGCCTACGGAGACCATTGGGGCGAACGTGTTCAGCAATGGGTGAACAGCAAGAAAAGCGAAAATGCCAAGCGGCATGCAGAGGCGGTCCTAGGCGACACTTCGGCGGAGGACATACCAGACAAAGTTCAACTGGATCTTCTCAGTTGGTATGAAAAAGCAGGAAATGTCGATCCGGAAAAAAGGGAGGAATCGGCCGCGATCCGGGCTGCTCTCAAAGCAACGCTGGCTGGCGATGATGACGATGCGGCGCTGCTAATCTCCCTTTCGAAAGCAGAAATTCTTTGTCTTCTGGGCTATAATCCAGACTCTCGGACGCAATATGCCTATCTGCGACTGAGCGAAAAACACCTTGCAGTGCAAGAAAGTGCAATATCAAGGATAATATCCACGGATCCACTTCGTCTACAGAAGCCGCTTCTTTTCAGAATGCGAGCAACCGCTATATCGTTTTTATTTTGTTTAACCATTCCATTATTCACTTTGTTTTTTATTTCAGATCTATCAGAGCGACAAATCGGCAACAAAGAAATAACTCTTGTGTTGGCGGCGGCATTTATAGGCCTTGTCGCGGTTGGTTTATTTACGAATAGCTTGAAGGATTGGCGTTTCACGTCCCAAGGCCTTCATCTCAGTCGCCAGATCAGAAAGTACTTAGGCGATGCGGCTGATCAGCCCGACGCCCGCGCGGAATCGCGACGAACGTCATAATGAGCGCCACAGGGATCATTGCCGAACAGCTAATCAAGTCGCGGGCACGGTTTAGCGAGTTCCTTCAGCAAATCGGGCATTGCCGTATCTGGATCATATAATCCGAGCAGGCGGTCGCGCTTCAAGCGACCGCGCCTTTCGCATTTGGAACACGTTAGATGGATCCAGTACGAGGCTTCTTTGAGGCGAACGGCGCCGAACATTAACTGTCTCCGATCTATGTCTCTTGGAGAAAGTGGCAGCCGATCGGCTCGCGTCAACCTGATTGACGCTGGTACTCGTGCGCGACGGCCTTCAGGTCGTCGCCAGGCATGCCGGCGATGAGCCGGCGCCGGCGCGCGACCTCCTCGCGGATCTCTGCGGTGTGGCTCCATACGATCTCGATCGAGTGAGGTTGCCCGGGAAAATTCGGCCACTCGTGAACGGTTGTGTGCGCGGAGTGCCGATAGCCGTACCAAGACAGGGGCACATGTGGTCCCGGCAAGGTGATGCCGGCGGCAAGGTCGACGCGCTCCTGCAGCGCGACCTCGAGGGCGATGCCGCAGATCCAGAAGCTGAGCGCGTGACCTGGCGCGAAGCTGTGAAGTCCGCCACGGCTCATCACCCGGCCGGCGAGGCCGATGTGATCGAGCCCGTGGCGGTGCGGCCGGAATCCCCACGCAGCGGGGTCGTCAACATAGATCCTGCCGTTCTCGACCATTTCGAGATAGTCGGCCGCCGGATAGATCCGGTAGGCAAGGCAGGCCGCAAGAGCGCCGGTGTGTTTGTCGGTGATCCGGATCCACGCCGCGCCGGCAGGCGCGGTAAAATCCGGATCGAAATGCGGAGAGACGAAGCGGTTGTCGGCGACGAGCGCCTGTTTCCAGGCGCGCATGTCGCTTGAGAATGACACGGCGAAGCCCGCACGGGCGAGCCGGTCGGCTGTTTCGGATTCAATGCTGACGAGAGAATCGGCCCCCATAAGCCGATCATAACCGATCGAGGGCGGTTGTCCGCGAGCGCGTGCGATCGCGGATTGAGCGGGCGGCCACACGGCCGGCCGCGCGCGAGCGGAGCGAGAACCGCCCGGGGCGCCTGGTGCGACCGAGATCCTTGGGCGGGTGGCAGGGCGAGACCGCCCTACCCCATCGGACTGATGGTTATCTGGTTTCCGGTTGCTTGAGCATATCGAGCGACGAGCTCTAAACTCGGTTTCTTGCTTCCGCCTGTTTCGAGCCGTGCGACCACGGATTGGGTCGTATGCATCCGCGCTGCGACCTGCTCTTGAGTAAGCCCGGCTTTCTTTCGGGCCTTGATGAGAGCGATGACCAGATCGTTGAGCGGCTTCTGTTTCTCGTACTCAGCCCGGAACTCCGGATCGGTTGCAAGCTGCTCCTCAAGCACTTTTTCAAAGGGGATTGTCATGTGTCCAACTCCTTGGCTCTCGCTTCGGCAAGATCTATTGCCGGTTTGGGAGGCCATACAAGCGTCACCCGGATGGAGGGAGACCCGGCACGACGCGAGGGGACTCAGTTTAGCCTTTGCGGAGAGATAGATGCTGCAATAATATATGGCATTTTCTAAGTTCACTGCCTCGCGAAGAGTAACTATTGCATGACACTTATTGATTTATATTTTTCTTACATTAAGAACAAAAACATGCTCGATATACTGTCAGTTGAAGAGCTGACAAATTCGCCATTTATGAATACGTACGATTCCTTCCCTCCTCTCAGCTCTGCAATTGAATCGGCAGCATTTTTTTCAAAGAAAAACTGCAACAGATCGCTTGGTTACCTCGCGGCTCTACAGGCAACACTAATGCTTTCTTCCGAGCGCATCGACATGACATCTGACGAACTTCTTATTCGAAATATTTTTGACCGAATAGACGTCATCATTAAACAAACTGCAATTTTAATCGATCCGGACCTGCGAGAAGCAATAAAGCTAAAAAAAGCAAATGATCTCTCCATATCGACAACTAAAGTCATTTTCTCTTCAGTGACATTTATTGAAAGATTTTTCACCACATGCGGAATCGTGGAAATAAAAGAAAATGAAATAAAAACCTCTAGCGAACCGACATATGACGGAAACCTCGCACGAGTTAGGGGATCTGGTGAACAAACCACTAAATCGATCACAGCGCAAAACTATAAAAACGCCGGATACGATCAAATTGACGATCTTAAGAAGTGCTTAGACCATCACAAAGGCACTCGGCTAGCAGCTTTGTGTTTCTTGATAACTATTCTATTTGTTACGGATCGTCTCGCTGAAGCAGTATCTAAAATCGTCTCTGCCGCGATGTCCAAATCCGCAAATGAGGACCGTCGTTGAGTTGTCATTCGCTTCCGCCATAGAAAAGTAAGGCGATCGTCCATACCGTTGCGATCAGCGCCGCCGCAACTTCGAAGAGAGGATTGGGCCGCTTGCCTAAGAAGATCGTGTCGCCATAGGCGATCATGATTGCGCCAATCGGCAGCATTAGGACAACCAGCGCGGCGCCGAATTTCAGGAAGGTCGTGAGGGTGAGAGCCAGGTGGTCGCTAAGCGGAAAGTAGTCCGGGATCTCGTACCCGAATAGGTCCTCGGCGTAGACCGCGAAGAGAACCCCGTAACCGAAACAAACCAGCGCTGCGAGGCCGTTGAAAATCCGCACCGGCCAGAGTGCCGCACGGGCGAGTGCGCCGAGGATCGACCGTAGTAATGGCGAAGAGTGAGTCATAGCGTGTCGCTTTCTGCGAGGAATTGTCAGGCCAGCCGACGGCTGGCCTGATTTCGTCCAAAGATGGATCAGCCTTTGAGTTCCCAGGTCCCGTCCGGTTGGCGGCAGGCGGTGCCATAGGCTTCCTCGGTCTTGCCGCCGATGTTCACGGTCTGGGTGTATTCCCGGCAGAACTCGCCCGAGGGAGTCTGATAGGTCGCAGCCGGCGTGATCGTGCCGGAATTGCCGCTGTCGGGATTGCTCCATGTCGAGGCAACGCCGGTCGGGTTGTGCTCCAGCGAACGCTGAGTCGACTGCGCCATTGCCGCCTTGTCGGCGTTGTCGAGCGACTTGCCGATCTCGCTCCCGATGATGGCCCCGAGAAGCGTGCCGACGGCGACGGCAGCGACGGTGCCTTTGCCTCCGCCGACGGTCGAACCGGCGAGTGCGCCGCCGACGGCGCCGAGGAGGCCTCCGCCCATCTGCTTCTGGCCCATCTGGGAGGTTTCGCACGCGGTGAGGCTGAGGATCATCGCACCGGCGACGAGGGTTTTTTTGACGATCATGATGGTCGGTCCTTTCGATTAGCGGGGATTGGTGGATTGGTCGAGCAACCGGCTCTGGCGGTTCAGTGCATGGCGCCTTGCTCCATCTGTGCTCTTGATCGCTCGACGGATGGACGCGGCGGCGCGCGGGTGCCCGCCGTCGGCCAGCTCGTCCCGTGCGTGGCGCAGATCCGAGAGAAGCCGTTCGAAATCCAGTTTGCGTTTGTGGAAGGGCCGTTTGGACATTCCCCTCTCCTTTCTCCGTGGCAGCGGTTGCATGTGCTCATGCAACCCTGCCTCTCCGGCGAGGAGCGGGGGTGGGGTGAAAGGCCGGCCGGGCCGGGAGGGGTATCGCCCATCCCTATGGACGGCGCGAAGCGACGGGTTGCAGGGCGCAGCCCGAAACCTGGGGAGACCCGGTTCGGCCGCAAACAGCGTGCGCTTGGCCTTTGTGGGGAGCGGGGCGGCGCCCCCTTCCCGCCTTACGCTGGCCAGCGAAGTAAGGCGAGCGGGCAAGGGCTTGTTCTCGAGAACGCCGAATGCGGCCGCGCCGCGGCCGCTGCGATAGGGATCGTTACCCGGATGGGCGGAGACCCGCGTGCGGGGCTCCGTGGAGCGCGCTTGCGCGCGGAATAGAGCCTGGGCCGCAGGCATCGCCAGAACGTCAGAGGTGCGAAAAGATAACCCCGGCTCCCATTGCGATCGTACCCAGCAAAAAAATGAGCAAAATCTTGGTATCCGAGATTGAAAACTCATCAACAAAAGACAGTCCGAAACTGAGAAGGCAGAGCCCCGAACAAGCGCCGAACGATATGAGCGCGGGCGTTTCGGGCCACTGACCGAAGGCCGGAAACAAGAGGATGACCGGCCAAAGCATGGAAACGCCAAGGATGAAGCAAGTGGCGCGCATAGCGGCGCGGAACAAATTGTCGTGCATTGTGAATGCTCCAGGGTGACTGGTGATATTCGAGGGATCAGCGCATTGCCGGACCGGAGTGGAAGCGTGCAAGATCGCGCGAATACTTCATGGTGCAATACCCACATGCAAGACAAGTCTTTATCGATCGGGTTTGGGGGGAGCCGTCATAGCGGTCTCGAACATCTCCAGGATTTTGGCCCGCTCGCCGTGTGTCTCCCGAGAGTAGAGAACCGCACCGTAGGGCATCTCTTTCCCGAGCGGTTCGACGGCGCCGGCAGATTGAACGCGGAAAAACTCGCCACAGCCGGGGCATTGGATGTTCTCGGCGTGGGTGCCAACAAAGCGCGATGTGGTGCCGCAGCGACAGCGCAAGTCACCGACGAGGCGGGTCTGGATAAGGTCAAGTGTCAAAACCGGTGAGGTCTTATCGGTCATGGCCGGATCCGGATGCATGGAACAAGGGAAGAGCGGCCCCGCCGAATGGCGGGGCCGCGTGTCTGAGGTCAGTCGTCATCCCAGACGACGGCGAAGGTGTCGGGGTCGTCCTGGCCGTTATCCGGAACGAGGTTGGCGAAGACCGGCTTGGTGCCGAAGATCGGATCCCGGAAGGTCAGCGTGACGTAATCGCGGTTGCTGCGCTCGCTGTGCCGATCCCGGCCGGTACCGATGGCGATGTTGTCGGCGACGACCAGGTAGTCCGGAGCATTTTCGCCGCGGGGGTTGGTGTTCCTGCGGATCTGGATATCGGCGTTGATGGAGAGGGTGCGAAGCTTTCCGGTGAACTCGTCGCCGGTCTTTGTGACGTATCCGATGGTAGCCATGTCATGTACTCCTGTTTGGTGGGGCTCGGCCCGTTATGAACACCGCCGCGTCCACGTGCGGCGTGAAGGCCGCAAACCCGCAGGGGCGAAACGAAGAGGAGCACCGGCTACTGGAAAAAATGGCCCGCGAGGAATGGCGCTTGCGCCAGGGGATTTTTTTCGGAAAGGAGCCGGTTTTGGGGTCGATCGCCGCGCGTAGCGGAAAAAAGGTGTGGCACGGGTTAGAGCTCCTCTATGCAAACAGCATGAACATAACACATATGTTCTACCCATCGGAAGGAGCAAAAGGTGGCTGAGAATATCGACAAGGTTGAAGCTCGGAAAACCGCCTGAAGAGAGGGGAGAACGGCATAGGCGGCGAAAACGGTCCGGGATTTTCTGTTGACGGCGGAGTCGGTGTGGAGTCAGCGGTTATCAATAGGAGAGGACGAGAGACCGCGAAAGCGCACAATGCCCGGCGCCTCTTGGAAAGTGAGGGTCGTGCCGCTCCGGATGAGCTCGCCCATGTAGCGTTCGCACCCTTCCCGGTCGAAACCAACGAAGAATGTGCTCCATTCAAGCAGGAGGTCATCGAATTCGGATATAGCGTCCGTTACGGAGACACGTGATGCAGCGAGGTCGCTGATACCGAGGATATTCTGGTGATGTCTGAGCCAAGTGAGAACCCGCGTCGTCTCTTCGAGAAGAAGCGTTGCACTGACGCTGTATTGGGCACCGTCGGACCAGCTCCATGAGATGTCGGTTAATGCGGCGTGTTCTGGCGCCTCGTGTTGGGCTGGTGTGTTGATAACCAACATGATCGCTACCTTTAGCTTCGAAAGCAGGAGATAAATCCCGATATATGGGGTATACTCTCGAGTAAGGCGGCGAATACGCCTTGGCGTCAAGGGAAATATTTTTGAGCATTGAAGCTAAAATTAGAGGCTATTTTGAAACGGCGTGGTTGGCAGGATACACGCCGCACGCGCTCGCGCGGAAAATCGGAATTGATCCTAAAACATTGAACGGTGTCGCGCCGGGGCGGGATTACGTAATCGGTCCAGGAGGATTCAATCCGACCCTCGGAACAATACAGAAGCTCGAGGAAGAATTAGGGGGGAAAGAGGTTGCCCCGACGCGAGCCAATGCTTTGGGTGCCGCCTTTGGTTTCCCAAACCTCGGCTTGGCGACCGCTGCGCGCGAGGAAAGCGTTGGAGCCAAGGTTCATTCCGTACGACTGATGCTTGTCCGGCCATTTGTTCCGTTTATTGCCCCGCAGCTTCATTCGATTGAACTCTACTGCAACGAGCTCAAGGCAAGACACGGAGCCTTGCGGGAGAACGATCTAAACATGCAGGTGCTTCGCCGCCTGGCGCCGGACGCTAGAATTCATCTTTCTAACGCGCCGGAACAGGAGCGAGAGGCTATCTGGGTCCATTGGGACCGGGCGGAGGATGTTTTCGACGGGCAGGACCTGAAAGGCCTGCCGGTCGGTTGTTACGGTGACGAAGCCTTCGAGAACGAGATTCTGGGCGATCTCGTATGCGCCAGGGAGTCTGGGATTCCGCTTTATCACGCGATCTACAGGCTCGCAGCGGTGAATGCCGATGGGGTCGCGCGTGTGAGAGTATTTTTTCGCCTACTCCAGCGCCTTGAGGCGCAGGACGGCTGTCCGAAAATCCTTTGGGTCGCAATCCGTCAGGATCCGATGTCTGTTCGTGATCTCTTTGGCGATCTGCTGCCGGTTTGACCATACCAATGTTAGCGCTTCAGACTTGCCTCGCGCTTTGATGTAGAGCGAACCGAGAGGATTGGCGTTGGCATATCCGGACATCGACCGGATGCGCCCGGAGAAGACCATATCGTCGCGCGCCTCCCCACATTGATAATCGCATCCAGCATGGTGCAACTCGATCATGGCGATCGAGGTCATGAACCATGAAAGGCGATTTCCAGGATTTAGGCTGTTGAGCCCGCCTCGATATCCGATGCGCCCATTGATATGGAGCTCGCGGATTTCAGAAACAAAGGGCGGATCGGCCTCGTTATGATCGCAGTAGTGAGGCAAGAAAGTCTCGATCTGTGAAACGAGGTTGTCCGTCTCGAATATCCGCCAGGCCATACAGCACTGCAGCTCGTCACGGTGATTGAGGATTGCGGCGTAATGGCCGGGATTGCTCGGCTCGTATTTGTATCGAAACCCGGGATAGACGTGCCGCCCTTCCCCGATGAGACGGGCGGCAAACTTGTGCATGTCCTCGCCGCTGCCAGTCTCGACGTAGAACCCGCCCGACTCGAGAATATTCTTGAATGGGCGAAGATCTTCGGCACATGCGGAAGCGGTTTCCTTGGGCGCCATGCAGATCACCAGAACGTGTGTTTCTCACGTTCTAGAATCAATATTTGGTACGGCCAAGCTGATTATCTATCCGTCTAAAGGAGCCTACGCGAGGCATATGACCGTTAGACGGTTTCCGGCTGGTTCTTGTTCGCACTATTGGTCGGTGCTGCAAGATATGTTCCGGACCGAAGGAGTTCTCCCAGATAGCGTTCCCGGCCCATCTGGTCGTCACCAACATAGAAGGTATCCCAGACCCGGCAGAGTTCCTTGAAATCGAGAAGCGAGGGGTGGTCGGCGATCAGGCCAACATGATAACCGGCGATCTGGAGCATACCGGAATGGTGGCGAAGCCAGCAGTCCAGGGCCTCGGCCTGTTGCTCCGTCAGGAGCGCGGTATGCGGTCCATAAATGGACCCCGATTTCCAGCGCCAGGACACGGCATACACCCCGACCTCTGTAATGACAGCTTTCCGCGCCGAGGCCACTGCGGCACGCAACGCCTCGGCATTGCCGCTCATGGCGGACCCGGCTGAGCCGGCCGCCTCCAAGGTGGCTTCTGCCGCCTCGATCAATCGCTCGATTGCTGCGCTCTGGTTCATGGTACGCCCCTATTCTTGAAGTAAGAAGGCAATCGCCCTCAAATGTTCACACCTCAGCATACCAATGAACATAAGATATATGTTCAATATGCACAACATAAAAATCAATAAAAAACATGATCATAAGAGAAGGTTAGAGGAATATGATAGCAAATACTATACAGGCGGAAGCAAACATACAGCATCCAACTAAAACGATGGCAATTCAATGTCGTCTTCTATTTCGTTAAACGGCGTCAGGCGCGAGTTCGAAACACCATATTCCTCGCGTAACAGGTCAACGAGCTGCTCACACATTCGCACCACGAGGAGCAAGCGTCGAAGACGAAGGACGAGGTTGGATCCGCTCACTTTGAAACCTCGGGGCGTATGTGGAAAATGCAATTTCTCGGCTTCTATTTCCGTCAGGCGGTTTTGAACCGAAATGAGAAGCGCGAATGCCTGCGGTGACAGTTCCTCCATGTCCCGCAGAAAGTCGTCCAACCGAGCGCTGATCCGCTCGTCGATAAAAATCTCGTTGTAAACTTTGGCGACGGCGTCTTTCTCTACGGGAGGAATGTCGGTGAATGCTGTTTTCACGTCCGACATGTAGTAAGGCGGGCCTACCACGCCGGTCGAAAGAGTCACATCGACCAGGAACCAATCAATCTTCCCGGTGATCTCGGAGTGCATGGCGCGGACACGCTCGGCAATGCCGGTAGCGATCCTCACCCGGCGCTGGCGTCGTTCGCCGTGGAGGGTGTAAACGGCGGCGCCGAAGGCGCCAATGGCGCCTATCACCGCACCTATCATGGCACCGTATTTTTCCGCGATTGTCCCAACTGTCGCGATCTGCTGCTCGGAAAACAACCAGAGCAGTCCGGTTGCGAGGTTGGTCGCGATGAGAATTCCGACGATGTTTTGTAGCGTCGAGCGATTCATTGGAGAGCTTTCAAGAGATCGGAGCGGTCATCCGGACTGGCGACGGTCAAATGATTGAGCCCTGTTTCGGTTTTGGTCCCGGCGCGAACGGCTCTCCGTGCATCCAGTCCCTGCCCTGTTGCCGGTGCGCGCCGCAGGTGCGGACGCTTTCCGAGCTTTCGCCGTGATCGCGGCTGAAAATGAAAGGCGCGAGGGCATCGCAGCCAGCCACGAAACAGGGAGGAATGGGCTTCGGTTCGTGCATCGTCGGTCGGCCTACAAGAGCGGGCGGAAATGATACCGCGCGGTCTAAGGCAGGCGACACAAAAAAGCCGGGCGCCCTCACGGGCGCCCGGAGTTTCAGGGAGCAATCATTCCGCCGCTTCGGGCAGGGCCTCGGCGTCGTCAGCGGCCGTCGTCTCGGGTTCAGCCGGGAGGTCGGCAGGCGCGTCCGGATCGATGGCCGGGAAGGCCATGATCGGGTCCAGCCATTCGGTCGCCTTCACATGGCGCTCGGTCGCGGGCTCAGCGTTCGGAGCGTCCTTGAACCAGATCGCGAGATGGTTCACGAGGTCGCCTTTCTTGGACTTCTCGATGCTTTTCCCGGTCTCGGCAAACCCGCTCTCGACGGCGATTTCTTTGAGGCGGTCGGTCTTGAATCGTTTCAGGAAAACATCGTCGGGCACGAAGCTGTCGCGCACGTCCGCGTTGACATCGAGGGCGACGAGGTTGTGTTCGTCTTCCTCGGTCTTGATCCCGTCGCCCGACTGATGGAACGTCACCGTGACGAGGAGAGAATGCAGACCTTCCAGCTCCTCGTCCGTCATCTCGCGGATCACCTTGAAGATCGCGCCTCTCTCTCCGGAGAGATAGAACAGCGCCGGGATGGGGTCTGTCACCTCACCGCCGCCCGACTCATAGGACCAGCGATAGGACTCAAACCCCGCGTCCCGGAACTTCGCGACGAACGCGGCGGCGATCTCCTCGATACTGCGGAGCATTTCGCTTCCATAGTGCTTCTCGATGCGCGGAGACGGCTTGATCGAGGCTTGGTTCTGGAACCCGGTCATGTGCTGGAGCACCGATACCTCCAGCACCTTACGCCGGTTGCCGATGAGGCTGCGTTGGACGGCGATGGTCCGCATCTCGGCGGCGTGTTGAAGCTGCGCCGATGAATAGCGCGGGCGCGGCCCTGCCGTCTCGCCGGTCCCGGTGTCGCGCTTGTCCTTCACCAGTCCGGTTTCGATATCCACCCGGCCATGCTGCCATCGCATAATCACGGTCGTCGGCTCCTCGCCCTCCCCGGCTTTGCGATACTTGGCGCGGACATTGTAGTGGTCGAAGCCCGGTTCCAGGACCGTCAGCCCGGCAGATGCGTAAGCTTCCTTCCTTTCGTCATATGCCTTGCGCTGCAGGTCCATGAACTGATCCACATCGCTGAACTGCTTCTTGGCGTTATCGCTGAAAAGGTCCTGAACGAAACCGCCCTTGTAGTCCGCGATGTCGAAGATCGCGATGTCGGCGGTCGGCTTCTCGAAGAAGAACCTGCGCGCCGCGTACTCGCCGTTCGGGGAGTTGGTGTCTTCCAGATATTTGAAGTAAGCGGCCTGCTCCTCATGGGTGACGGACGCGAGATGCTTTGCCTCGCGCAGACACATTTCCCCTGAACGGACCATCTCCTTTGCCTTGTCGCAAAGCGTGCCGAGCGCAAGGCGGCGGCGGACGGTCATCTCGCTGGTGGCGAACTTCAACGCGATCTGCTCGATCTCCATCCCGCCGTTGCGGAGCCGGGCGAACGCCTCGCATTCATCCATGGGGGAGAGGTCTTCACGCTCGAGGTTTTCGGCCAGCGCGATTTCTTCAAGGTCCACGCCCTTCTCGGTCCGGATGCTGATCGGCATCTCGAAATCCTCGGTCGCCTTGCCCTGTTCGATGAGAAGGCCAACAGCCAGATAGCGCCGGTGTCCTGCATGAATGCGGAACTTCCCGCGCTCTTTCTTCACCGTGAGGTTCTGAATAACGCCGACGGAATGGATGGATGCAGCGAGCGATTCCAGCGCGGTCTGATCGAAGGATTTGCGCTGATTGTCTTTCGGCGGCAGGAGGTTCTTCCACTCGGTCTTGGTAGCTTCGGTCATCTTGATACTCCCTATCGTCTGATGACAGGCGGCGGGAGGTTTCGCCCTCCCCTCTTCCGCCCTGTGGGCGCGTCTCAAACCAATCTGACTGCCTGAAACGCAGTTTCTGGCTGAACAGAGTGGGTTGGAGCGCAGCCCGACCCACGGCCCGGCCGGGGCCGGTCAACGGTCCGGAAGCGACCTGGCGCGGCCCGCAGGCGTGAGCCGAGGACACGGGGGAGCTGCAGGACGGCGCGCGGCGCGCGACGCTTGCCGATTGACGGGAAACGGACGGGATGTTGGGCGGCGGAAAAAACGTGAAAAGTCCCGGTCGGCTAGAGCGGCGCGGCGGCCGGCCGGTCCATCTCTCGGACCATGCGCGCGGGATCCGCGCGCTCATTCATCGGGGCGTTGCGGGGTGTCCCCGCAGAAGGGGGTGTGGAGGAGCCTTCGGCTCCAACCAGGGGGAAGGCTTTCCCCTTCTGATTGATCTAATTACTGTCGCCTATTGCACCTGTTTCGCCGGGGTACACATGCCTGATGAACAAGACGATCAGCCGGACCGGGACGCGCCATATATGGATCCGCGCGAATATCTGACGACACGGCATATCATTGAGGATCGGTTCGGAAAGCCGCCACTAATCCCGAGGGCCAATTTCGACGATGCTGTACGCAGGATTGAAATTGCTGTCGAGGTTTTGGGTCATCAATGCAACTTCACGGACGAGGACCTCTTCGAACTCATCAGGTCCTGGGACAAAGGCGGTGAGCTTCGAGATCCTGACGTATTGACGCTCCTTCGTGCTGACGTCAGAGGGCAGTATCTGACAGGAATAATCGGCGACCTCATTGACGACGACGGGTCGTTCTACTCGAGCGCGGTTAACTTTGAAACAGCCAAAGAAGCACTGGCGGCCCTGGGCCCAGGCTTGAAAACGCTTCCGCCATTGCAGACGGACGATCAATTCATTTCTTTTGGCCATCGAGTGACTGAGTTGAGCAGACACCACCCGCCAGGACTGGCGGGCGACATAAAGTATGAGAGCAGAAGGATTGATGTCGCGCTCGTAGATATTTTCGAAGCTTTCACGCTGTTGGGGGGCCACGAACAAACGCAGCGTAATCTCGGAAATGATCGTGGCGTAGCGAACGCAGATGATGTGCGGCCACACGACGGATTAGGTAGGAGGGGTACGAGTACGTACCCTTATGGGCCGCCGCGGAACATCGTAGTTTCGAACGTCATGGAACGCGGTGATGAAATAGCCAAATCGGCGGCAGAATCTGTGGAAGCGATGCGGATTGTGCTTTCCACTCTCGAGGAGCGTCGCTCGAACGATCCGGCAGAGAGCGAGCTTAAAGAGCAACTGGCTATACTGATTGAGAAGATCGGGGAGGCCCGCGACGCGACGGAAAGAGCTACCGAGTCCGGCGTCATCGAGGACGCTGAAGTCGCGGCCGAGACGATCGAGGAGAGCAAGACGGTCTTGGATGACGCCGTTCGTCGCATGGTGGACATCGGTTTGAATTCCGCCGGCGCGATATCGTGTTTCGCTGTCGCCCTGGGGGCGACGGCAACGTTCACCGCGGCCGGCTTTGCTATTCCGCCTTTGGCGGCGCTGGCGGTTTCCGCCGGCTTTTTCGGCGTGTCCGCAGTGATGGACAACCTGCCAGGCGCAAAGGGAACGAGCTAAAGCGTCGATCAGGGACGTCGATTCATTTCGTGAGCGATGCGAAAACGCCGGTCAGTCGAGTGACGATCGAGGCCCGCTTCACCGGGCCGAAGTATCGAGAGTCGAAGGATCGATCGTCGGTCCCGATGAGAAAGATTTCGCCGGCTCGAAGTGAACGGCAAATCGTTAGCTCGGGGAGCGGGCGACCTTGTTGATCGGTATCTTGGACGGATCCTCGATCAGAACCGTTGATGAGCAACCGCCCTCCTGCGATGCAAACATGATCAGCGCCAGAGCCGGCGACCTGCTTTATCCAATGCGGGGATCCGGTGAAGTATCCGCGTTCTCGCGCGATTTCCTCCGCCGCGCGGGGAACGCGGACCAAAACGAAGTCCCCTACCCTCGCCTCTCCCTCGGCGACCCGATAGAGATCCATCGGAACGGAGGCGGTTGCGGGTATGTAGATCCGTTTCCCTATAACCGGATCCAAAGCGGCCGCGGCAGCGAGGACAAGGCCCGCGATCAGGCAGGTGCAAGAGACCGGGGTGAAGCGCATCGGGCGAGATAGTCCTGATCTAGAGGCGGTGCCGGCTGTTTCGCGTTCAGGCGGACGTCGCAAAGGCGCCACCAGGTCGGCGAGAGCGACATCCACACACCCTGCTCGCGGATCTGATCGAAGACCGGATAGAACCGCTGAGTGATGTCCCAGGTCCGGAGATTCATCAGGATCTCGACCGGCTGGGAGACCTCCGGGATCCGCGATTTTCCGCCGCCTCGAAAGGCGATCATTTCAGAGAGCGTCGTGCCATAGCGGTTTGCCGCCCATCGCTCCAGAAGGATGATCTGATGCGGCTCGGAATGAAGGATGCGCCGGCGGAAACCGGGAACATCCTCGATGACATTGCCTTCCCAGAACACACCGGCCATCACCCGAATATTGACGTAACCGTTCTCGAATCTCTCCGTGATCGCGATGTTCTCAGTCATGCCGCATTTCCTCTGACGAAGGTGACGGCCTTCTCGGCGGTGCGGCGCGCGTATTCCTGCTGGCGGTGCGTGTCACCCTTATGAGCCAGATCGCGGGCGCCAAGAATCGCATCTGCGATCATTTCGACTGTTTCTCCCGTCGCGGAAGCCGCGAGAGCGTATGCGAAGTCGGCCCGGTGAAGATCGCCCTGATATTGGGGACTGGTGTGGAACGTCGCGATGTCGACGCTGCGGCGCGGTCGCGCTATCGCATCGGTCAGCCGCCGGCGGCGTTGTTCTTGCGCGCGTGCGCGCTCGAGCACCAAGGCTTGCTCGCAATTGGAAATCATCGATCCGCTCGGCGAAACGGATCGCGGCGCAGTCGAGATCAGGCGCACGAACGGGAACCGGCCCTGTTTCTCGTACTTTGATTTCCGGTTTGTAAATCCGGGCAGCCGTCCGAAATGCCGGAAATCTGCGCTGCTCGGATCGGCGTCGAAGGCATCGGCTAGGTACTTCGCAATGACGGTTGATAGCCCCGGCTCCAGCACGCGTTCATGTCGGATCCAGCCTTGGTAGTTCGCGGGACTGGTTTCGACGATAGCCACCGGGCTAAGACAGGCCAGACGGTCAAGCTGAGACAGAGAGAGATCGTCCAGGAGCGTGAAGGAGTGTGGCGCGACGGGGCGGGCGTAGATATGGCAACCTGCGCTGTTCTTATGGCGTAGCCACGGAATTAGATTTCGGACCGCATCGGGACGCGATTTCCGGATCATCATGCGTTCGTCGCTATCGAGAATTCCGATCTCCATATCGGTGTCGAAGCAAGCGACGAACCGCTCAACGACGCTATAGGTGATGCTCATTGCGCCCTGCCCCGATATCTCTGGGGGTGTTCGAAGGCCATGCGCCAGAGCCCCCGGGCGTTAGATTGTGCGCGATGTTCCGATTCCGTGTAATCGCTCGGCCAACCGAGCGGCGTCACAGCCCATCCCGCCTCTACAAGCGATTGGGCGATATCACGTCCGTTCGCGTAGCAACGGGTTACAGGGCGATCGTACTTGTCGCGATGCGCTATACGGTCACAATTGATCTTGGCGCCTTTGAGCACACGAACGAGAAAAGCGCGCGCGGCCTGGCCGCACGGGATCGTGTCGCCTGTCGCTTTGTCTGTGCAGACCTGTGTGAGTTCCGGTGCGTCGATACCAGCGAGGCGCACCCTTTCCCCATTAAAGACGAAAGTGTCCCCGTCGAAAACGGTCGGTTGCCCTGCATGTGCGACACCTGCAATTGCTATGCTAGCAAATGTTAGTAGGTACTTGTTCATGCCTTAACCCTCCGGGAACAGAATTGAACATATGTTTTATGTGCATTCAAATTCAAAAAGAATTGGTTTGAGCACCCTCTGGCATGAGATCTGATCGGGCTAGTAGAACAAGCGTGCAATCAGAAACGCGATGAAAAGAACCAGGAACGGAGTGCCGAGCCACCATCCAATCTTTACGGCCAAGAAAATTCGCATGTCGTTCTCCAGTATTCTTCCGGAAAACGTGACGCTATTTACCGGATTCCACAAGCGCCTTGAACGCTCTCTCAAGGAAAACCCGTTTCGACCACCCCCGCTCTGCGATCAGCTCCTCTATCTCTGCGAGCTTGCTCGGATAAATGCGGACTGCAAATTGGGCCGTTGCTTTTTCCGCCCTCGGGCGGGCGGCTCCAGCGATAAAGCCTGTTTCTACAGCGACGGATTCCAGAAGGTCTCTCGATGGGCGCTCACGGCGCTTGGCCGTCTGCGTCAGTCCGGACAGGTCAACAGCCCCCTCCCCTTCGTCAATGCCGGCAAGGAAGTCATTGTGGGAAACACCGTCACGCTGCATCTTGAGCGCCCTCCTTCAGATACTTGATGAGCTCCTGCGTAAGCATCTTCCCGTTTTCGATCGCCGCCGCCACATTGCTGACCGCGCTGCGCGGCAACGTTCTGACCGTTCCGCCAACATCGAAAACAGCGCGATAGGCTTCCCGCTGTAATAGCTGGGTCCTGAAACGGGGTATACCCGCGTCATCGAACCGCTGCTCGATCGCCTTTTGTCCACGGGCCTGAATGGCTGCACTGCCCTGGGTCATCAGGATGCCGTATGGGATCTTTCGTTTGTAGGCTTTCTCGGCCGTTTTGATCAGCTTGATTGCCTGCGCGGCCTCCTGCGCGTCCAGCATCGACGGTTTTACGGGGACGATCACGAAGTCGCTGTGGGCGATGCTGTGATTGACCAATACGTTTGCCGTGCCTTCGAGGTCGACGATGACGAACTGGGATCGCTCGCTTTCCTCCTCTATTACATCGACGATCGTTTCGTCGGTCATGCCATTGACGACTCGGATGCGCTCGGGTTCGCCTTGGGTTTCGCGGGTCCGCTCAAGCCATTTGGTCAGCGGCTTGTTCGGATCTGCATCAAGCAATGAGACCGTTGCTCCGGCGTGGGCCAGTTCGCCCGCCAGCGTGAGAGAGGTTGTCGTTTTCCCAGCACCACCCTTTGGCGAGGCACAAGACAATACGGTCATCATTAGGCTCCGGTTCGTTGGCGGAAGCTATGCTAGCATATGATATCACTGCAAACGCACTGATAGATTACGATATCATCGCGGTTGCGATCATTACGAATGCGATGATGTCATCTACTATCATAAAAGATGCCATGGGCGCAAATACAATGATGTCATCCACCATCATAGAATTTAACATCATATGATTTGCTAGCACCCGCAATTCAGATCAGAACGCACAACTGCCAGCGTCTGATGTACTTCCGCATGGAAAAAAAGAACGAAGCTAACCCGGGGGAGGGGAGAGTGCCACGAATGGCCTACGCATAGAACGAGTGATCCATTCTCGAGAGCGCGCTTCATTATTGACGTGCCACATTATTATTCACGTATGTTTACCGTTAAAATGGTTTTTCCACAGCCGCGCGCCCGGCTTGTCGAATTAAGATGTTATAAAAGTTGTTAGAAGGTTACGTCACTCTTACCACATTGACACAAATGCCTTATTTTGCAGGTTTTGTGAGCGATATACCGACCATCCGTGAGTGATGTTCCGTGTGCGCTTGTGAATGATGTTCCGAGGATTCGTGGCCGATATTCCGAACCGAGGCGTGAGCGATGTTCCGAATCAAAATGTGAGCGATATTCCGTGATCAGATCAAGGATGCTCCGGCCTCTCTGAGGAAGAAACTGATAATCATGTTCGCGTTCTTCGCATAGCGCCGGCGAACGGAAGGTGAGTCCATCGGAGCCACAGGCTTTTTCTTGGGATCAAAAGACGCGGCGATCGAGTAGGAGGGGAGGGTGTCAGCGTCGATGATCTTCAGAAGGTCTCGCTTGAAGAAGCGGAGCTCCGTCTGGGATCCGCATTTCTCCCAAAGGTTCTCGAGGCTGATATCCCAGCGCTTTTGCCGGCCACAATGCTTACGGGCAAGCTCGTAAAGCCGCCGCTCGAGCCCTCCTTTGAGCGAGAAATACCGAGAATCGATCGTGAGAACGGAGCGGTCCTGGGTGAGGGCGCGAAAGATCCACTGATTCAAAGTGACTTCGATCGCAGCCATGCGCTCGTTTCCGGCGGCATTCTTCCTTTCGATAATCCGGGCGGATTCGATCCAGGAGAAGAAACGTTTCTCCTCCTTGTCTCCGGCCTTGATCGTCGTCCGCACCGACGTCGATTGAAGGCGATCCAGCGCTTCCTGCAGGAGCTGATATGATCGCTTCCCGGTGCCGCGGCCGGCCAGGCGAAGAAAATCGTAGGCGTGGAACTGAATCGTGGCCGTCGGGGTCTGCCCGCGTTCGATCTGCTCATTGATAAGGCTGGCACAATAGATCATGACGTCTTTGTCCCAGATCGTGGCAATTCCCTTGTGGCCGGCCCGGACCTCGACACGGATCCCGCGCTTGGGATTCTCGTAGATCATCGGCTCATAACGCGCCTGCTTCGCGAGCGCAAAATGCGGAAACTCCATCAGGTCGCGCTGGTCTTTGACCGGCGCGTCGATGATCGAGGTTAGAAATAGGTCGACCTGATGATCTGAAGCCATATGCGATTGTGAGCGATGTTCCGTGTGTTGTCATTAAATGTGGTCAAAGTTCCGAATTTCTGGGCGGCAGAACGTGTCCGATGTTCCGAACACGATGTGTCTGATGTTCCGAATCGCTCTCAAGACGATTTTTTCCTCTGCATCGGCCGCCATCTCGGCACTTGCCGGAAAGGGCAGGCCAAAACCGCCGCCTCGGCCATCGCCGAGCATAAGGGTCTTAGAGCTAGGTCTTATTTCGGATGTTTGGAGGCGCCGGCATGGCTTTGCCATGCTGATCGGCGCCAATCCTCGGGCTTGGGCGATCCATGTTGGGTGCCGTTAGGCGCCCTTTATTATTAATAATATTGACGTGTTTCACCGGTTCAAACTCTTGGACCCTATGCTCAGAAGATGAACCTTGTGATCCGGAAACGCTCGACCGGCCTGCATTGCGATGGGTCTCAACGGCCGCCAACAGAAGACGCGCATCGAGGATGGTCCAGGTATTAGGACCGTTCCGCGCGCCGGAGAGACGGTTCTCGTAACGGGAGACATATCCGGCGCGAACAAGTCGCGCCACGGACAGGTGCGCGGTCGACCGGGCGACACGGGCCATATTCGCCAGCGGTGCCATATACATGGTCCAGGTCTCGCGACCTCGAGACAGCAGGATCAATGCCAGGAGAACGCGGCGGTCGGCTGGCGAGAAATGGGCCTCCTCGAGGATGGGGGAGGGGAGCAGTGCGTGAGCGTAGGAATCCGTTTCCCGCAGCTCCTTCTCGCTCCATCGGCTTTCGCGCCCGGGGCGCCGGCGCTGGCAGCTATAGATATAGCTCCTGACGCGCACTGTTCGTTTGCGGCGGAATCCGCGGCGAAGAGACCTGTCATCCAGGCCGGGCAGGAGATCCTGGCGATGACGTGTTGGTACGCTCGCCTCATCCTCCCATTTTTTCCATTGGTCGAGTGTCGGTTGGGCGGTAGCGGTGCGCGTCATGAACGCCGCCCGCTTCTCTGTAAGAAAGGCAGAACCTACCATTCGCAGACCTCCATTGGCTGCGGAGGCGCGGAAAAAAGGGCGCAAAAAAGGGTGGCGAACCAGCGCTTTATTGCTTGACAGTCTTTGGAGATCTGTGGATAAATGACGGTGCTAAACGATATTCATCCACGGGCCGTCCTTCGGGGCGGCCTTGTGTTTTTCTGCTCCCTTAGATCCGCAGCCCTCCCTGTTCCTGTTGCTGAGTTCGCATACGCAACCGGTCGAGCCGGCGCATACCACATATTAGCATTTCGGAATTGTCGAACCGCAATTGGGCGGAGTAACCCATTGTTATGTGGGGATTCATTTGACGGTGCCGTTGGTCCGACTCGAAACCGGCTTTGGAATCGCCGTCGGCCAAGCCCACCAGCGGCCGGAGATTCGACATGCCGTTCCAGTTGCGTCGTCGGTCTTGAGAACGACGCCCGTGACCTGTCCTACCGAAACAGAATATTCGCGGCAAATTAGGCCCTCGATCTCATAAGAGGAGAGGGGGGAGACCTGTCCGGCCGTCGAAGTGCCGGCGACGTACCAAGCGGTCGTTTGTCCGTCCTTGTTGCGCTCGAGGGCGGATTGGCAGCTTGTTGAGGCGTGGGAGCGATCTTCGGCCGTGCCAGAGCGCACGAGGGCCGCGCCATCGGAGATTTCCCAGCACTCCAACCCTGGATCCGCGTGAGCAGTGCTCATTATCGGTGAGGTGGTTTGGGATAGAGCAACTACGCAAAAGGCGGCGAACCGGTTCAACAACGTTGTTCTCCAGCGGTTTATAAGCCAAACTTACAAAACATATGTTTTATGTGCAACGTCCGATGTCGTAACGGGATGGGTTGGAGATGAGGGTGTTGGACCGAGAGAATCTGCCTAGGCGATGCCGCAGACAGCCTGGTCAATCGGGAAGGCCGTGCCCTTGTTCAAGATGGTTTACACCGAACAAGAGGGCGGTCGCCATCTCACGACCTAGACTGCGCCCAAACCGTTCTGAGAGAGCCAGGATCCGCGCGTGGGTCTCGGGGTACAGACGGACGGTAAAGACTGCGAAAGGGACATTCTTCGGCGTTGGAACGAGCGGGATATCGCCCGTCTTTTCCTGGGCCGACATATACGCTTTCGCCGCGCCCTCGAAGAAATCAATCAGAGTAATGTTATTCGCCCTACAGGTTTCGCGGATACGTTCGGCATCTGTCGCAGCTACGCGAATCAGCTGCGCGATGCGCCCATCCCTGTCGGTTTTTCTTTTTCGAGTCATTTATTTAGGCAGCCTTATGTGCGAGCCGGCGGTTAATAAAACATATGTTTCTTGTGCGCAAAAAGAAAAACCTACACGAGCGCGGTTTGAGAGCGCGATAGCAAGAAGTTGCCCGTGACCGACGAGACAATTGTTTTCCTCGGATATCTTATTCTTTCGGTTGGGGGAGCGGCGGCTGCGGTCGCTGATTTTAAAGCTCGGCGACTCCCGAAAATCTATCTCGGTCTATTCGCGATTGGCGGAGCGATGGTTGCGAGCGCCTCTAACGGACTGGATCTAGAAAGGCAGCTACAAATGGCAATTCTTGTTGTCGCGCTCGGGCATATTTCTTGGTGGGGAATGAAGACGGCAGGATTTGTTCTTCTGGGACGAGGTGATATCAACCTCGTGGGAGCGATTCTTCTTTTTCTCGGCCCTGCCGGTACGTGGGTGACGCTGGTTTGCGGGCTTGCGGCCGCGATCATCTTTATAGGAATCGATAGGGAACAGACCGGCCCCATCTGGAAAAAGACAGTGGCTCTAGGTCCGTTCCTGATCCCGTTTGCGGTGCTGGTACTAATTTACCAGAACGGATAGAGACGCTAACAAGGCTCGGGAGCTTGGCAACTGAGAGGGCGGTATGCTCCATCGTACGCCCTATTGAAAATGCATTTTGGTGTGTACCAAAGCGGCGACAAACCCATGCCGCCCCAAGGGATGCAATTGAAGGCCTCAGTCGCGGTAAAACCTCCATCTGATCCTTGCGAAACGAAAGCCAACCATTCGCTTTCGCCACTCGGAGCTGTGGCCTGAATCCGGTCGGCTGCTGAGGCGTTTCCGACTACCGTTTGAGTTCGACCAGCCATAGAAGTGCAGGTGAGACGATAACATGACCCAACAACGAGGCCGTCTTCAACGCACTGTCCGTTTTCGATGCGATATCCAGTATCGCATGTTGTTGCTACACAAGGCCCGTAGGGGTCACCATTGAAAGTTCGTGTACCTGTACCGTTTGGTACGGTACAGGCGATCGTGTCGGGAATGCATGCATTGCTGTACTCGGCATAATTGGTGTCACAGGCGACAACAGTGCAAGCGCCGTAGGATTTTGTGGGTCCGTCCCAGACCTTTTCGCCTGTCCCATTTGCAATGGGACAGGCCGCTGCGGTTCCATCGAGAGCTTCGGAGATAAGATCGTCGGCGTTGACGCATTGCCAGCGATCCGAAACGAACGCGACGACCATTGGATCTGTGCAGCGAAGGTCCTCAACCTGGTTGACGAAAGTTGTCCGGCTCTCTCCGCGTCCGGTCCAGGTTGCAAGGTCAGCGTGTGTTAGAGCGATCACTATATCGTCGCTCGAGTTGTTGCCGTTGAGAGCATCCGAACAGGTTGTAGCAAGGGTATTGTCCGGCCCAGCGGAGACTAGCGCGAGGCCTGTTGCCGTTAGCGATTGAGAGGCACCGCGACAATACCGGATATCCCGGTTCCATGCGTCCGTGCGTCGGGCCGGTAGGGCAACCGGAAGCGTGTCCTGCGCTCCTACGGATGGAAGGATGATCGTTCGTTCTGTTAGGTCGTAGCCGCCCCGCGCAGCCAGGACCTGGGCGGTCTCGAGCATCAGAGTCCGGGTTTCAAGCGAGCGATAGGCCGTGATGGCGTCTTTCTTCGATCCTGAACCGCTGACGACCGCGGGAGCGAAGAAGACGGTCGTGACCGCGAGCAGGATGATCAGCGGATGGATCATGGGAGCAGCCCTCCGTTCTGTGAGATAAAATTGCCCCAGACGCTCGTGAAGTCGGAACAACGCGAACCGGACGGAAGGTTTTGGATAACCCCGGTCGAAGCGCACCGGCTACGCCACATGCCATTGAGCGTGGCAATCTGCGGATCCACCTGATACGGCGTGACGCTGGCTTCGTAGGCGGAGGTGCTGCGGACAATGTCGTCGCCAGTCGAAACCCCGGCGAGCGCTTCGGCGCATCCCGTTTCAACGACTTCGTTGGTGCCGCCAGAAACCAGCGCAAACAGCGGTTCTGCCGGCGACGAGTAGTTCGTCGCGGTGCAGTAGAGATACGGCGTGCCGAATCTGTCATTCTTGATCGTAGATACAGAGGATGGAATTTCGCCGCCTTCAGGGGCGGGGGGAACAATTCGTCCGGCGCTGCCGGTCGTCGTCGCCCGGCCGACGCTGTAGGACGCCAAGCCAATGCGATCCACGGCGGCTGAGAATGCGAGTGTTGTTGTTGCGGATCTCTCGATGCCAGCGATCTTCGCAGCATAGGGTATCACAATCCCCAATAGGACGATCGTGATAACGGCTATGACCGGGACGATGGCACCGCTGTCCGGATCGTCTAGTTTGATGCTGTGCATGATGCCCAATCCGGCGCAGTGTCGTGGAAACCGTAGCGGTCGGAAAACCGCCGAAACAGGGTGCACATCGACGTGCAGTCGAAGTTGATGGCGGTGTCTTTCTCCAGAAGATCGAAAGTGGCGGCGCACCTATTGGTGTAATCCGCGACCATCGTTTGTTCTTCTCTGGTTAGAGCCTGGCGAGCGAAGACCTGTTCATAACCAAGGCTCGATAGCTGATCGTCACCGTTCAGAAAACCGGACATAGCGTCGGCGCAAGTCGTGTCGCGCGATCCATCGCCGCCCGCGCTCAAGACGGCGATCATCGGCCGGGTATCGTCTAACGCGTTGGTACAAAGGAGAAGTGGTTTCCCCCAAGCATCGCGAATACTCTCAATTGATGACGTGTCGATCGTGCTGAGATCCGGTCGGGTAGCTCCGCTTGGATGGGACGATTGTCTCGCGGCATTTGAGGCAGCTTTCGCCAGGATTTGTATCGTCTGGCTGTAACGCGCGAGATACGCCTGTTGTTCGGATTGACGGTAGAAGTCCCCCGCTACGGCTCCGGCAACAAGCGCAATGATCAGAAGTATTATCAATACCCTAAACGGCATGTGCTAGCTCCCTCGAACGATGATTCGGAGGGTTCCGCTTGTCGGCTGAAGGGCTTGCGATCCGAGTTCCGCGACGATCTCGGATAGCAATGTCGCGTCCGCCGCGGGGCCGGCTGTCTGAATGTGGATCCCCGAAGAAGTGTGCGAGTAGGTCCATTCCGAATAGCCGCGCGGGGCGGGCGGGTAGAAAACGCCATCGGATCCAGACCAAAGCGAGGCCGATGTTCCGGGGCATTCGAGATCGGAAACGAGATCGCTGGGAGGCTCGGCGGGATAGTTTGCAAAAGCCCCGCCTCCATCGGACGAGGGGTATGCAAAAGCACAAGAGACGATGCGCTGCTGAATCAGGGTGGCATCCGTGACTAGCTGGCTCCGTTTTTTGAGTTCGCTGGCTTGCGTGGTCGAGCTTGAGAACGTGTCGGCAAAGTAGGCGCCCAGACCAATGATCAGCACAAAGATGACAATGATCAGGGCGTAGACGCCGAAACCGTCGTCGGGGCCGTGCTTCTCGTTCATCGCGGAGAGACCACGAGAAAATAGGCGTTTACCCCGTCGCTGGATTGGAAGCACCCCTGATATGCGCCGGAGAAAGCGTCACTTGGAGTCGTCGATGCCAGGCTGAAAGCAGTGCTTGTTACTTTCTGGGCGGTAGAGAGACCAGCGTACAGGCTGGTTGACGAGATAGACGATGCGATGGGGATCGCCGCGTCGGCGTCGTAGGAAAGAAGAGCTTCGTTGATCCCTTGGCAGTAATCGTCCTTCACGCCCGGCAGAACGATCGCCCAATCCGCGTTGCTGCTGGCAAGATCGGGAACCGTGAACGATCCGGCGCCGGACGTTGTATTTCCCACGAGATAGAACCGGCCCCAATTATCGGCCGATATGCCAGAGGGACGGTCGATGAAATATGTCTTGCTAAGGGCAGGTTCGGTGATCGCGCCGTTGATGGGATCGAAGAGACTTACTCGACTGGAATCCGAAGACACGTCGTCAACGAGGTTTATTTGGGAAATGTCCCATCCTTGCGCGCCCATGACATTGATCCCCTGACCAATGGAGGCGCCGGTGCCAAAAATCGCATTCGCATTTAGAAGTCCGAGGTAGGACGCGATGCGGGCCGGGACCCCTGCGACCTGGCTGCCAAAGATCGCGCCAAGGGCGATCACGATAACGAGGACGATCAGAAGGACACCAAAGGGTCCAAAGCCCGCGTCGCGATGATGAATGGATTGATCGGTCATTCTTTAATCTCCGAACGGATGCGGGAAGCGGTGAGGGTGGCCGAGAAGGGTGTGCCCGGGCATTCGAGCCCGGCGCACAGGGTCTTGACGTCCCAGCGATAGTTGGGCGCTTGGGCGATTGCGGCATTCAGCGCAAGCATCCACGCCTCGTAGGCCGCAGCGTCACGGGTCTGGATGGTGACACTCATAGGACCGGCTGTGACCTCAATGCCCTTCGACGATGCCTGGATGGCTTTTGCTACGGATTCGTATGTCGAGCCCGGCGCGGGGACCTGTGTTAGCTCTATCGGGCGAGGCATGAGTTGGCGTGCGCGCGCCACGACAGCTTGTTTCTCGAAGGCGTCGTCCAGCGCCCCGGTTGAAGCGACTCCAGCGATAATTGCGCCGATCCAGCAGAAACAGACGAGAATAACCAGTTTCATTGGATTTCCTCCGTCGCTGTGAGACGGAGCATCTTCTTGTCATCAATGCGCGTGCGATCGATGTTCGGACCGAAACGATCGATTTGCTCGTTAGAAACCCAATCGGGAACCTGTGCGACCCATGAGATCGCGCCATTCGACGCTCGGAAATTCAGGAGGGTTCCGCCTGTCTCGGGATTGATTCGTCCAAGAGCGTAGAGCCGGCCGATGATCGCGAGTGCGGGTTGATCAGTCACCTCGACCAGCTTCTGACGTAGCTGATTCTCGTAGGCAGTGGAGGTTCGACGGATTTGTTCCGTGTCCCGCTCGGCTGCCTGGCTGCGGGTAATTGTGTCCGTGAGATTGAAGCCGGAGAAGATCGTGAAGGCTATGCCGGCAATCGCGAGCGCAAAGAGGACCCGATTGACTCGTTGCGCGCGTTGGTATTGCGGAAGCGTCCATTTGGATCCGCCCTCGTCGGGCAAGTCGTATACTGGAAGGTTTTGATCTGCGGCCCACGCGCGAACGAGTTCGCTTTCGCCCTGATATGCGGATACTCGGTTGGCAACGGTTCGGATCGCGGCTAGGCCGGATGTTGCGTTGGCAATGTAAACTCCGTCGCCTTGGTGATCGGGATGACCGGGAAGGGCGATTGCGAGTGTTGTCTCAAAGTCGTTCTCGGCCGGGTCGGCCGGAAACGATGATCCCTTGGCAAAGATCGTGTGAACGAAACCGTCTTTGATGGTGTGAATCACCGAAACGGTGTCGGTCTGCATGAGACCGGCCGCTGTGTGATGAGCGACGATATCGGCTCTGCGATTGTTCGGGATCGGAACCGATGTCGCGCCGATCTCGGGCGGAATGTACGTCGTCATCAGAGGACTCCGAAAATGTCAGGCGAAGTACTGGATTGGGCGTTGAGCAGGTAGATGAAGATCCCCATCGTCGCGATGAGATAGAGGACAAAAGCGGTCGTCGCTTTGGAGACCAGAGAGGCGGACGCGAGTTCGGCTTCGTGGAGACGATCGCCAGCAATCGTCAACATGGTGGAGGCGAGGTCGGCATGAGTTGTGCCGCTATGGCCGCGAAGGGGCATCTGCTCCCACTGAGAAAGCACTTTTCCGGCGCTTGCCATGCTTTCGGTGACCGTTTGGCCGTAGTCGATATGCCTCTTAAGAACATCATCCCAGAAATGACGAGCGGGGGGGCAAAATGTCGATCGCTTCGCCAGTGTGGCGGCCTCGATGAAGGTGCCGTTAGCGCGAAGCATGAAAGCGGAGATCGAGAATGTTTCCGCAATCGCCAAGTGCCTAAACAGAGTGGACAGACCAGGGAACCAATCCGTAAAGCGACCGGCCGACAACCGCATAGTGTCGTTGTTACTGGCCCGGGCGAGAAGCAGTGCGGGAGCGACAAGGAAGGGGACAAGCCCGAGCAGGATAAGCATCATGTTCGCGAAGCGGGCAACACCGGCCTTTGCCGCAAACTCCGGGGTTGAGCCTTCACCCATCAAGGAAATGAGGGTGTCGAACCCATCGACCTCCATATAGATGGACGTAGCGAGGGCGAGGAGGGTTTCACCGCCGACGATGAACGTCCGTTTCCCGATGTTTCGCCAGAGCTCTACCGCCCGCGCCCTGAAGTCCAGGAGTGGGTCGATGATCTTTTGGACGGCATTGGTTGAAGTGCCGGCCGTAAGAAAAGCGCGCGTGGTGTGGTCGAGATGCGGAACATGTCTCAGTGCCTCGTCCAGCGGTTCGCCTGCGTCGAGTGTGTCCAATGCCCGCTGAAGCTCTGCTCTTTTCACAGGATGCGAAATCAGGGAGCAGGTTTTCCGGAGGGCTTCGTTCGGGTCGGTGCCACCCTTCAGGAACGCTGCAAAAGTTCTAATGAAATTGGAGCGTTCTGCCGCGAAGTAGAATTGCCTGTTGATGAGCCGATGTGCCCGTTCATCCAACGAGACGATCGAGAAACCCTCATTCGAAAGCTTCTGACGCACTTCGGAAATCGTGGCGGAGTGGAAGAAAGCCTGAGCATTCCTCCCTGTCCTCGGATCGTAGTACCGGGCGTGAATGTAACGGTTTTGGACCGAAAGGAGATCAGAGAGCATAGACGCGCTCCTTTCCGATCTCGAATGCGGCCGTTTGCCAGCCAATCACCCGTTTTGCAGCGAGTGATTTCAGGAAATCGACGCGAGGAAAATATTCGAGACCAGGAATTGAAAGCAGGGACGCATAGTCCGCAGCACGGGTCTCCGAGATGATCCCTGAGAGTTGCTGGGATAGGGCGTCGCGGGCCGCTGGGCCAACCCAGATGACCTCGGGTACAACAGTCCGGCCACGAACGCCGAGGCCACGGCAGTCGGAGCAACCGTCGCCGGAAATCTCGACAACGGTGTCGTTGTCAGCGAGCCCCAAAATCTTGCGTGTATGTGGATCGAGCGATGAGGCCGTGATCTGGGTGGAACAGGTCGGGCACGGCGTCGATACGAGTCTTTGATGAACGATCCAAGTAAGGAACTTCGCAAAGATATATGCGGCTTGCCCGCGGTTCCGATCGATCAGACTGAACAATCTCGGAAGGGTGTCGATCGCGCTGTCTGCATGGAGCGTGGACAAGGCTTTGTGACCCGTCTCGACAAGGCGAAGCAGTTCTATCGCCGTATCTTCATCTCTGAGTTCCTGAACGAAGAGAACATCCGGATCATGGCGAAGCGCATGCTTTAGATAGGACGCATAAGTAAGTCCGACGTCCGGATGTGTATTGATATTCGTTTGTGTCGTGAGAGGGGTGAGAACCTCAATGGGGTCGCCAACCTCCATGACGCGCTTGGATTCTCGCTCCATTTCCATGATGACCGCGCGCAAGGTTGTGGATTTGCCTTGGTTTGTCGGTCCGGTCACCAAGTCGAAGGAACCGCGCCGGGCCGCTTCGCGGGCATCGCGAGAAAGGCGGGCGGAGATCTCCGGGAAGTGTCCGAAAATATGGGAGACAGTCTGAAATGCGCGCGGATCGGATAGGCGCAAGGTAAGCTTCTGGCCGGCATAGGTAGGCATGATCGCAACACGAATATCGATGGGCCGGCCGTGGAAGTTCACGTTGAACTTTCCGTCATGGGGCTTTTCGAGGTTTGAAGTGTCAATTCGCGCTCTTTCGCGAATGAGCGTGGCTATCCGCTGCCCCAGAATTGGAGAGATATTGGCCCGGTGCATGAGGGTGTTCGCGACGCGATACTCTATGCGCGTCTCGGTCGCGGAGTCGTGAACCTCAATGTGGATATCGGAGGAGGCGTGCTCGATGGCGTCAGTAAAGAGACTGTCGAGCACCGGCGCCAGGTTGGAAGGATTTGTGGCTATATCGTGTCGGACAAGAAGGTCGGTAAAAGCGGAGCCGGTAACGTGAGGCGTGGCCTGGATCCGCTGCAGGACTGTTACCGCATCAAGAGGCTCTACCGTGATACGGGTGATCTTGGTTTCTTGAGAAGCGGCACGATCGATAAGCGTTTTCTGCTCGAAATGTTCGAGGGGGCGGAGGGCGGCGATATAGAGCGTTTCATCATGAAGACGGATAGGGACAACACCCATCTGCGCTAGCAAGCTCGCCGGCCAAAGGTAAAACAATCGTGCGGCGTCGGCCGGCAGAGGCATCTGGAGCCCCTCGGCCTGAATTGTTTCGATAACTGTTGATGGGCTTACAAAGCCGAGCTGGATGACCAGTTCGGCAGCGGTCGTATTGAGGCCGCGAACCTGATGTTCTTCCAACACGCGCCGCACCCAATCCGCGCGATGAACACTTAAGTGTTGTGTTCTTTGGAGGGAATTGAGGAATTGGTCGGTGACAGATTCCGTGTCCGGGCTTTGCCGCGATACAAGCGGGGTGGGCACCGAAGCTGGCTCTCTACGTTCCGCGCGCTTGTTTCGCTTTTTGAAGCGCGTACCGGAACGTTTCAGCCCATCAATGACGCTTTTAAGACCTATGCGCCGCGGCGGGGCGAGATCAGGCAGAAGATCATCGGTCATTTTGTGGCCTCGGGAGTGTCTTGGTTCATCGCCACGCCATAGCCAACGGTCGCGTAGAAAGCGGTTGTCCCGTTGCGATCGAGGGTAAGGGTGTCCTCCGTCACCTTCGCTCGGTAGGTGACGCTATTGATGGTGACGCGTCGTCCGTGAGGAACGCGAATTACGCGTGCGCCATCGCTTAAGAGCGCAACGTCGCCAATGACCGCAAAGAAGCTCAAGGGCGGAAGCTCTCGAATGATCTGGGTCTCCAGGGTCGGAGCCATCGCAGCCGGGGCCAATGCGGGAACGATCGGCGGCGCGAATGGGTTCGCCGTCTGAGAGGAGGCCGGGAATGGCATGAGCACGGCGCTAAGGCAAAGAGTCCAAAGAAGGCGCGTCATGAGTCGTTGCTCCCGTTTCTGAAGCGGACAATTCGCGGGACCAATGCAATGACGAGTTGTTTCTGGTCCTTTGTCGCTTGCTCACTGCTGAATAGGAATGGAAGGATCTTGCCTAGAAGCGGAACACCCTGCCGATCGCCCGTAGAGGACGAACGAGCGATGCCGCCGATGACGACTGTTTGGCCGGGAGGTGTGGATATCTGAGTGGTGATGGTTCGCTGCGTTGTGCGCGGCTGCTGTGATGAGATGTCGCCAACCTGGAACTCGACGAAGCCAAGAGTGTCCGAGACCGTAAGGCGAAGCTGGGTGGTGACAAGGCCGGAATGATAATCGCCAGCCAGCTCGAGGACGATGCCGGTGACCTGCTCTCGCGTGTCGACGCCGGTTGTCACGCTTGCGACGTCTTCATTATCGGTACCGGTCGGCGCGATTGGCTCAAAAGCGAGGTACGGGGTCGTCGTCGTGTCATCAAGACGCACGGCCGAGCCGGAAATTAGAGCAACTGTCGGGTTGCTTACGACTTCGACGGTTCCCTCTTTCTCTAGGAATGACGCGATCATGTCGATATCAACTCCGCCGGCGGAGAAGTTCGTCACGATGTTGTATCCGTCAGTGACCGTGTTACCGCCATTCAAGGAAAGGTCGAGAGCTCCGATGCTGAGCTGAAGCTGGTCCCATCTAATTCCGCGCGCGTCATCGCTGGTATCCGATACCTCTGCAATCCAGAGGTCATAGGTGATCCGGACACGCTTTGCCTGAAGCTCGCGCGCATAGGCTTTAACCGCCTTCGCTGCTTCGGGGCCGGCGGAAAACGAGATCGCGCGCCCCGAAACCGCGTGTTGCACGTTCTGAGCACCAAGCGCCGTCAGAGTGGCGGCTATTTCCTCATAGAATGGTTTGTCCCGTTTCTCGTAGGAGTCCCCCTCATTGATTGATTGGGACGAAAGCGGCGGGAGACTGAGGGTGTATTTACGGGAACCTGACAGTTCGAGGGTGTTTCCGTCGAACGTGTAGGAGAGGTTCGCAGCATTGGTGATTGCCTCGATCGCCTTGGATGTAGGCATCGGGTTGAGAAGGAGAGAGACGCGCCTGTCGGCAATGGCCTGGTCTGCGCTGACGGAAAAACCGCGCTGCCTAGCTAATTCTCGGATGAGAGTTACCGGATCGGCCGAGATTGCGCCGAAAGGCTGTGGGATCGGCGCGGCAGGTAGGGGGTCGCCACTATTGAACACTGACGTTACCTCAAAGGCCGGCTCCGTAATGAAAACGTCTCGTTTGGGAAGCTCACCCTTCATCAGCGCATCATTGGGATCTTGTCGCGCGTTCGGCTTACGCGCGACGGCCGGGACCGGCGCTTCTGCCACAACCGATTCTGGTTCGGCTGGAAGAACGGGCGAGGAAGCCGGGTTGGGATCCTCCACCCCGGGCGCGGAGGTGGCCGGGGAGCGCAGAGAAGGATCGGTCTCGGTGATATTGGGGACCGCGGGACTCTCGATACGGGTGAGTGCAGTGGTTTGCAGGAACGCGGGCATCGGCGGCGGTTGCGTTGCAACCGGCTGAACGCATGCTGTCAGCGCAACGCAGAAGACGGCTGAGGCTATGTGCTTCATGAGGCACCGCCTTCGGTTCTCGCCGCCGGCGGAACGGTCCCGCCGGCGGCGCGCGGGGCTTTTTCTTTTGCGGATTTGCGGCGGCGTTGAAAAGCCTTGTCCGACAAGAGCCCAATTCTAAGAATCTCGCGGGCGAGGTTGTCGACGGAGACGTCTTTGCCAAAGTCCTCCGTGAACATGCTACGGTAGAGGTCAATGTCGCGGGCGAGATCGCCTGTGAGCTCGAGCTTAATCGAGACTTTGGTTTCCTGGAGCGAGTCCGGAGTAATGGAAAGGGTCATGAGAACACTCCATGATCTTCTGCGTATGTGCAGATGGCGGTGTAGAGAACCGATGAAAGCGTTGCGCTATTCCGTGTAGCGAGCCGCGCAACATTGTCGTGCTGGTCCTCGCTATATCGGACATGAAAGGCCGGTGTTCTTTTGGGGACGGCCCGGAAAATCACGTTTTCAAGCGATACGAGATGTTCGATCGCCAGAGTGAAATATTCTTCCAGGGTCATTTCTCGGTCCTGACAGAACCGTTTGATCCTTTCCTGATCAAACTCAGAAAGGCGCGTCTGGCGTTTCACTGTGTTCATTGATTTTCCAGGCTGATGGGTCTGTTGACGATGATGGTGACCAGGTGACCGGGTTCGATTGTCAGCGTTGGCTTGATGGCAGCGGCCCGACCAACGAGAGTGGATCCCGTCTGGTTCACTGATGAGGCCAATCCCTGCGTCGCTCTCTGTTGCAGAGTAAGAGGATCGTTAGGGTCGCCACTCGACAGAGAAGCGCTTACTGAGATGATGCTTGAGAGGGCGGCGGAAGCGAAAAGCTCCAAGTAATGATTGTCCACGTTCGCCGGGAGACCGCCGCGCCCGGCGATGTCTCCGGCGCTCGTGGAAGACATATCTAGAACACGTCCATCTGGAAGAGTTAGGCTGGTCCAGGCGATGTAGACGCGCTCCTGTCCATATTCTGTATTGCTCGCCGGAGCGCCAATAAGGATAGCGCCTTGCGGGATAATCGTCCGCTTGCCATTCCAATGATCGAACACCGCTTCGATGACTCGCGCTCTCGCGATGCTCGGATGAGTGGTGTCGATCGCTGTATCGAGCCGCGCCTTTATTATCGTCCCAGGAAGAAGAGTTTCTCGCGGGGATGCTGCACGTCCGAACGGCGAAATCGTTTGTGCGGATGGTGGCGGGGCAGGGGAATCGTCGGGATCGATCGTCGGCAACGAAGCCAAGTCAGTAGGCGGATCCGTGATGTTCAAAGGAAACGGCTGAGCTGCGCCGCTGATAGAAGATTTGTCAAAGACGGAAATCGCAGATTGACGAACAGCGAGCTTATTAGGATCCGGAAGCGGTTGAATAGGTTGTGGAGGCAGCAAAGCGGGCGCAACAGGTGCGATTGGGGTCGGCTCCGGCTCTGAGGGCGACGGTTCGTCTGAGGCTTGCTTTGGTGGCGCATAGGCAACGATGCGGTCTCTGAAGCGATTAAGCTCAGAGGACGCAGGTATTTCCGTGTTGTACGATTGAATGTCGCTTTGCTTCTCCTCGAGAGGATCGGAGGCGAGGCCATAGGCAAGACCGCCGACGATGAGGACAGATAGGACGCCGACAGCGGCGACGAGCATCTTCTTGTTGATTTGAACGGCGTCGGTATTGCCGAGATTCGGGAGCAGATCAGACATCGGTCACTCACCCTGCGTCCAGATACCCGTGCGGGCGATGAATACGCGCTGCGCGGGATCGCGGGACATGTAGAGAACGGCTCGATCGAACATGTACGGGACGATCAGCGCGGACCCCTGTTGGATGTAGTTGACGATCTCAACCTGGTTCTCTGCAGTAAGCAGGGAGAGGACCGGCATCTGCTTGCGGGCCATGACCGGGGCGAAACGGAGAACCACACGCGCGCCGTCATCATAGACCTCTGTAGGCAACCATTCCTGACCGTCGCCTCCTTCGATCGCCCAATTGAAGTTCAGCTTGGCTAGCGCGTCATCTGCGCTTTCACTCGCGGAACCGAGAACGGTGAAGCGCCCTTCTTGACCGCCGCCCGGTTGGTTGTGAGAGGCCCGGCCAGGCGCATACATTTCTGCGATTTGTCGACTGAAATCCCGGCGCTGCTCACCTGGATAGGACCATGACACAGAGTGATGAGGGACATTTGCAGGATCCGAGATTAGCTCGATGTGGTAAGCCCGCTTGGTCGTTGTGAGGACCAGGTTGGTACTGATCTCTTCTTCAGTTGGCTTGAAGAAAACGTGCGTTCGAGCAGTCTCACCGGCTCCGCTTTGAGTGGCCTGATAAAGCCAGCGAAAAGAGTCGCCGAGATTGGCGCTCAGAAGCTCCTCGCCGGGCTGCAACTGAATATCCACTATTCGCTCAGGGACGGCGAAGACCGTGTAGAATTGCCCTTCCGCATATGAGTAGATCTGATGGCCGTTATTAAATCGGCCCTCGTGAGGGTCGACGGTCGCCTGATCTACCGCAGCTTTTAATGATCGCTTTGTTGGATGTTTGTGGGGGCGGTAAGGCAATAACTCCCTTGGGCGGATTTTGTCGTTCAATGGAGTGGCCGCCGGCACCGGTATCTCTACCACCCGTGGCGGCACGACAGGGCCGGTTGGTACTTCAACGTAACGCACTTCGGTGAGCGAAGTTGGCGCTGTTGTCTCTACCGGGACCGGGATTCCGGCCCAACAACCGGTCAAAGTTGACAGGGAGATTATCGCTATGAGGTTCGCTCGGTTCATTGAGAGAACATAGAACATATGTTTTATGTTCATCAATTCAAAAAAACTCATCTCGGTAAGACCTCCGGAACGGTCCAGTCGAAAAAGACAACGTGCAAATTGGTGGGATTTTGCGTGTCGTCTGTAACTGCTTGTTCGCCATGGGCGACGGTTATAAGGGCCGTATGCTCGACGGATCCTCGCTGCGCGCCTGAAGGCGAGAAAGTAGCTTCTGTCCACGTGACCTGGAAACTGTCCTCACTCTTTTTTAAAGAGCTGAGCTCCTCGATGGTCCGGAAATCTTCTTCAGCGAACGGATCGCCAGCGCGGAAATGCTTGTCGAGAAGATCTCTCGCGGCGCCCGCAGTGTGGGCATAAGCCCAAAGGATATCGTCTCGCATAACGATCTTGTCGGACGGACGGCGGCGAACGGATTTTACCCACTGGCGCGCGACATAGCTCTTCTGTGCTGCTGTTGGCGTGTAGGCGACGGGTGTGTATTTTCGGACGACCGCACCGGTTGCGCCATCGACCTCGACAATGGAAAGGTGCTCTTTTCGCTCCGAGTACATCCAGGCAATGGTGAACTGAGACACAATCAGCAGGATAAAGAGCAGCGCTGCCAGACTGACGAGAAGCTGTTTTGATCTGCGGTCCGATTCAAGAAATTCAGCAAAAACCTTCCCAGCGTCGGAGAATGGATTCACAGGTGGTTCCCGAGTATCGCGTGACGTCATTTAGGACTCCTGATCGTCGTCAAGCTTTTGGATGCGGCGACGGTGCCGTTCGACTTTGCGGGCAGTGCCGACGGAATCGCGGACGAAGGTTCTTGCCGTTCCTTCGTCGGAAGATGCTGCAGTGGAACCGCTAGACGCTGTGCTGGTGTCCGCCGGCCGCTTAGGAGCGGGGGAACGCAGACCCTGGCCGGGGGTCTGCACATTGCTGGCGTATCCTGCAGCACCGAGGCTGTCAGATGCTTTATTGATTCCGCTTCGGGCGGCCGAAGCGGCGGCGCTTCCCCCTTTGAAAGCGCCGTAGGCAACTGCGCCGGCAGTCGCCAACATCCCAGCGCCAGCCACAAGCGCCATCCCGGCTCCAAGTTTTGGTGATCCCGTTAACACTCCTGCCGCGAGCCCCGGTACGTTGATGAAGAGAAGGAGATAGAGGACGGCCGTAGCGAAGAGCAGCGGCGTCATGCCGAGCTGGTCTCCGAATGACGTATCGGCGGAGCAAAGGCTTGATGAGGTTAGCTGCGTGATATCGGAAAGAACAAAACCCGACACCACAACGATCGTTGCGGCCTTGACGCCAAGAGCGATGAAAGAGGAGAAGGTTTTTTCTGCAATAAAACGAGTGGCGGAGAAGGCGCTGAATGGAAGGATAATGAACCCGATAGCGGTAACAATATAATACTCGATTATCGTCAAGACAGCGGTCAACCCCATGAAAACCATGGCGAAAAAAACAATGACGCCGATCATCAGAAGCCAAACGAGTGTCACGAAATCGGTGAAAAAACTGAGTTCGGCTGCACAGTCGAAAATCTGACCCACCACGTTCGTAGCAGCCGTTAAATAAGAGGATGCAAGTAGAGATTCGGTGCCCCCGCCCTGCCCCGTCAATTGAAGGCCGGACCACTGAAACCCCGAAAGGATAGTGGTTTGAAAGGTTGGGAACTCTTTGATAAACCAGAAAAATACGCCCATTTTCATGATTTGCATAAATGTCTCGGACATCATGCGTCCGCGTCCGAGCGCGATCAGCAATCCGAAGAATGCAATCTCAATAACTGCCAGTTTTGAGAATAGGGAAACCGCTACGTCGACATACTGAGACGGCCCGGCTTGAAAGAGGGCAACGAGCGAGGAAACGCGATTGTCGAGGGAGGAGAGCGGTTCCATGGCTACTTCCAAGCAGCCCGGCTTTTCTCAATAGGCATGAACAAATCGGGATCTGCGGTTCCGGACGGGACGGGTTGACGCATCGCGTCAGCGGCAGCAGCGAGGCGATATTTCGAACGCTGACTTTCGAGGTATGCTTTCTGCTCTCGAGCGAGTTCGTTCGCCAGTTGCAGCCGAGCGATCTCATATTGTTGCATCTCGATCTGCGCGTTGACGGCATGAAGCTGGGTTTGAGCCTGAATTGCTTGTGTTTCACCGGTCGCCGTAGAGCTTGCCGTCATTGCATTTGCAAGTTTCTGTCCCGTGGCATAGCTGGGCTCGAGAGCGGACAATAGTTGTGACGAGTCGCTGATCACATTGCTGGTCAGCGTTATCGCGAAGTCGCTTGCTGCAATGGCGTCTTGGGGTGTCTGAATTCGATTAGCGAGGTTCATAAGCTGCGTGGAACGGACAACCAGGTCGTGCGCGTTATGGAGTGTTCCGGCATATTGTTGATCGAGGGCGCCGAGCGAATTGACGGCTCCAAAAACCGCTGTGTACTGTCCATTTGTCAGTCCCTGAACACTTCTAGCCGTGTTCGCCGCTGTCGCGATCAGCTGTAGGAGTTGTTGGTTGCGCTGAGCGAATGCCTTCACGCTTTCGGCCACCTGCCTGACATTCTGTCCGAAATTAGCAGGGTCAAATACGGTGAGGGCAGGGGCCGTCCCGGCGGACAATAAGACAGAAAACGTTGCTGCGAGGATGACGCACTTGGAGCGACTGTAGCGGTTCATCGGATGTTCTCCTCTCGCTCGTATGGCATATTGATCGATACGCGATAGACGTAACCGCCTGCCGAATTGAGCATGTCGGTTAGCGTGACCCCGCCGCCGGCAATTTCGTCGCCGACGAGAGATGCTTCGAAGCTCGTCAGTGCGCCTGGCAGGAAGTAATTCCGAAACATGAGGAAGTCGTCCGAGAAGACGAGTGCCAGAGTGCCGAGATGGATCTTCTGAACCGGCTCATTTGGGATGCCGTACTCCATTTGACCGTGGCAAGCCTTGACCACTACAGAACGGTAGACGGTGCGTCCGAGCACGTTTTGCGTGGGGGGTGATTTGCAATGGGGGCTGAACTGCCGGGGAAGTGAGAGGTAGTTTGAAGCGGTCGGCGGGATATTGACGCTATAAACACAACCGGCGGGGCGATTGGGGTCGCGTTCCAGATGCACGATAGGGAAGTCGAAGTACGAGTTTGTTGAGTCGGCCTTGGCAGGTATGAGGATGCTGACCCCCGGAAGACGGTGCCGCACCACCCCGGTTGTGGCCGTCGTCTGCGTCAATTCAGAGAATGGCTTCATTATCTCGATCGACCCCCATGGATGACGCCGGAAGTCCTGTTTGGAAGACAGGTAAATGTGAGCGTCACCGACCGAGCTTGAGTAATCGATATTGAGGAAAACAGGATCCGGTCGACACTCTCGTTCGGCCATAGCAGGCTGGGCTGTAAGGAAAGTCGCGACGATGGCAACGATGGACGTATGAGGTCTATTCGGCAGCATGTCTCGTAACCTCCGTCAAAGCGTTGGCGGAATGCTTGAGACCCTTCCCCTCGAGCCATCGGGACGCGAATGATACGCCTGTGAGAGACGGGTCAAGGGACGATAGATCGGCTTGATCCGCCGCGCTCGTGGCCGCACAGAAGGCCCGAGCTACCGGTCCAAGCGAAAAAGAGATCAGGCGGGACCCGGCTGGTGTGACAAAGTAATAGTCGGACTTCGGTGTGGCGTCCCGGATGATGGATATTTGCGTTTCGTTCAGACCGACAGCGGCGTATCGCGAAGCCACTTCGGCGTTCGAAATTGCAGCGTTTGGAAGATAGATCTGGGTGGGGCAGGCGTTAAGCAACGTCTGGGCCAAGCCGGAATTGAGGAAGTCCGAAACCTCCTGGGTCGCGAGTCCGACAGCGACATTCCGCTTCCGCAGCGTCTTGAGCCAGGAGCGAAGTCGGTCCGCAAATGTGCCGTTGAGAAGCGCCATCCATGCTTCATCGATCAAGAAAAGCGTTGGGCGGCCGTTGAAGCGGCCCTCGAAGCGACGGAACAGAGCATCTAGAATCGTTGGTGCGAAAGAGGCGTCGAGCAAAGACCCTAGATCGACGAACTCGATCTCGTCCGGGAGCGTAGGGCTTCCCGAATCAATGAACCGCCCGGCTGGCCCGTCGATAGTAAAGGGGCCTATCGCTGTGCGGAGGAGGTTGTCCTGTAGAAGGGTTTGAAGAACTGAGAGCGTTCGATGCTCGTATGGTTGGGTTGCGAGAGAACCCAGAGCGGACCAAATCTCCTGCTTTTGAGCAGCGTCGACGTCTATGTCGGCGAAACTGAAAAGCCGTATCAGCCATTCAGCGGCCCACTCGCGTTCCTCTGGAATGTGAACCTCTCGAAGAGGCTGAAGACTCAGAGAGCCGCTCGTAGATTCGAGATCGTGGTAAGTACCGCCAAGGGCGCGCGTCAGACAGCGCATCGATCCGCCGGCCTCGATGCCATAGACTTGGGCGCCGCCGATGTTGTTCCGGTATCTGAGCCATTGTGCGGCGAGCAAATTCAACAGGACGGATTTGCCGGCACCGGTTGGGCCGATCGCCAAGAAGTGGCCGACGTCGCCCGAGAAAGTCGAGAACCGGAATGGCGTCGTAGCGTTTGTTTCGCAAAGTACGTGAGCCGGACCTTCAAGAGACTCATGTGAAACACCGTCAGGCCCGGCCCAAGTGGCAGAGATCGGGGCAAGATGCGAGAAATGAATGGTGCTGAGGAGCGGGCGTCTAACATTGGCAACAGAATTGCCGGGGACCATCCCAAGCCATGCCTCAAGTGCATTCTCTTTTTCGATGACAGGGATTGCACGATTGCGGCGGACAAGTTCCTGGATCTCGATGGCGCGGGCGTCTGCGACGTCCCTATCGTCTTCCAGGATTGCGAGCGAGAGCGTGCAATAACCATAACTGGCGCGGCGTTCCTGCACGTGAAGGGCGGCGTCGTCGGCATCGTCGCTTCGTCGCAGCGCTTCCTGATCGATCTTTCCAGGCTCGCCGGTGATCGATTGAAAAATAAGCGACAGGGGATTCTGCCGCTTCTGAAACCAGAAGCGGCCAACACGGCTGATCTCTCTCTGAGCCTGTGCGTCATCGAGAGCTATGAAGCGGGCAACCATGCGATAAGGGAATGGAAGTGCGTTTAGCTCCTCAAAAAGGCCCGGTTTCGTCGGTCCGAGCAGTTGGCGGATACCAATAACACGAAGATGTTTGCCCCCGACGGTCGGGTAGAAGCCCCCATTGATTTCGTCGTCCGACAAAAGCCGATCGAGAAAAACGGGCAGATCACTGTATCCAATATCGTATCGAGAGGTGCTGATTGTCGAATGGAGGTAGGAAAGGATCTCGCTGCCCGCGAGTAAGCGCCGTTGCTTGAACTGGCGCTTGAAGGCTTCGTCCAGTGCGAGAATCTGCTGCTGAAAGTCTGCGAGATGTACGGGAAGAGCTGCATGGCCCTCCCTTGCTTCATTCTCGATAAAGAAGCGGCGGACCTGGCTATGGCTCTTGGCCGGCGGCAGGTACGTCACAGTGAGATAATAGACGTTCTCGTAATGCGGATACTGGCTGAACTGATTGCGCCGCTCGGCATCGATCAGACGCGCTACAGGGTTCGATATAGCAGACTCAGGATAGGGTTGGCTTTCAATGCGGGCGTCTTCGAAGAAAACGGACCAACCGCCCTGCAAGGTGTTCAGTCTTGCACTTAGATTCATGCAGATTCGGTTGAACTCATAATCAGGAGCCGATGCCATGTCGGGGCCGCGGACCGCCCAAATGGCCATGAAAGCTCCGTCTTTCAAAAGTACCGTCTGTCCGTCTGGCATGACCGTCAGCCACGGCAGAAGTTCAGCAACAGAAGCGGCTTTAGGCGCATTGAAGGCGCCAATGCGGTAACGTCCAAAGATCGAGTTCATCAGGGGAGATACCTGGATTTGTATCTCGCATGGCGCATAAGGATCTCGAAGGTCCACTCATCTTTGCGATGAATGATGTTTCCCACCATCACGAGAATGATGCCGGCTATTACCGGCTCAAATCGATGCAGGGCGAAAAACCCGACCGCCGTGAGAGTGCCAATAAGGATCCCTAGCTCTCGGGGAAGGCCGAGAACTAGGATCCGTTTTGTTAAAGACTGCGGTACGGGCTCTTCGAACATAGGGGCGCCCTAGAAGGTGACGGCGCCGGAGTAGCCGAGAAAAGGCAAACCCCATGAAGCGGCATTGAATGCAACGGCTCCACCTGTTGCAACACCTCCCGCCTTGCGCATCAACCCGCCGCTCTCGCCCATAGCGAGAGTGAGGCCCGCCCCGGCAATGCTCGCCGCACCAACCGCTTTGGCAACTGGTCCCTGCAAGCTGTTGGAAAGCCGGTCAATCGGCCCTTCCCACGGATTTGCACCGGTAAGAGTGGTCGCCGCCTCTGCAATCTCAGGAAGGGTCGCAACGGCGACCGCAGCGACGACTGCGAATGTCACACGCCAGACGATCTGGGTGTCTTTCTGACTGAGAAGTTTCATGAGTCAACTCCGCTCGATTTGCACATATGTGTTATGTGCATCATTCGAAACCTATGACGCTATGACATTTAGGTCAAGGCCCACCAAAATTGCGGAAGAGATACAATACCAATAAAATAATTATGCAATATGGGCGGCATCCAACGGAAAACGCAACAGAACCTACTTTGGCGCATTTTCCTTCCCATAATAAAGATTATGACATTTTATGCCTTATAATCAGATACTTAGACAGTCGCTCGGCCCAGCATTCCTAACTTGAAAAAATACCGGAGAAATGCTAGATAAATTGTCCCTGACCCGTCCCGGAACGGAGTAAGTTTGATTTAGATAGGTCCTGCAGCGTTTGTTTAAGTGCAAGGGACTGAATTTTCTTCTGACGCTAGCTAGATCGCTACCAGAGCCTGCGGGCTCCGGGTAGCGCCTCCGGGGGGCGATCGTAAACCTAGCGCATGAAGAACAGCTATTGACCGCCAGTTATGGCGGCCATGAGGGTTGTTCCATGCGATCAAGGTATGATTCGGTCGTTTCCGTTTTGATAAAGTCTCTCGAAAAATCCGAGATCTCGATTGCATCGCCCTTGTTTTCAGGGCGAGCGTCAGGCTGGTTCGGCGTGCTGGTCTTCTTCGCCGTCGCATGTCTTTTTGTTTTCGCCCGATAGGCGAAACGCCATGCAGAGAGCCTGGGCCACCCGCTTTCGGCGCAGTTTAGCGCTCTTTCAGATCCTCCATTGCGTCGGGTTCCATCGTTGTGAGGCGAGGCCCGTTGGGCGTTGTCGCCAGGAAATAAACCGCGTCTATTGCACGAGAGATCAAATGGTAAGGGACGACTGGAAATTCTTCCATTAGCAGCTGCTCGACCCGCACCATGACGTCGCCGGCGCTGTCGGCATGAAGCGTCGTGATTCCGCCCGGGTGTCCCGTCGACCAGGCGGCAAGCAACTCGCGCGCTACGGAGCCCTTCCGGACCTCGCCAACGACGATCCGGTCCGGCTTGATGCGGAGAGTATCGAAGACCAGCTCTCGCAAAGAGATGGCGAGGGACGATCGAAGACGGACTGTGTTCGGAGCGGCGCACTGAAGCTCGCGGGTATCCTCCAGGACAACGATACGGTCATGGCTGTCCTTCAGCTCGAGCAACATGGCATTCGCGAGCGTGGTCTTCCCGGATCCGGTCGCGCCGGCGATGACGATGTTTTTCCTCTGAGCGATGTTCTCGCGAATTTCCGCGGCTTGATCGGCGGTCATATAGCCGTTCGTAACATAGTCCTGGAGCGATACGCGGACTTCTCGATGTGTCCGAAGCACAATGACCGGCCGCGTCGTGACAGGCGGCAAGAAGCCCTGCAGCCGTGCCCCGTTCGGAAGCTCGGCGGAGAGGCGCGGGTTCTTGAAGGTTATTTCCGTGTTGGCAGCCCCGGCCGCAAGCCGAAGGAGAGTTTCGGCCCTCGCCGATGGAAAGTCCGTCCGGACCAGCTCGGGGGACTTGCCCCATCGCTTGATCCAGAGCCTGCCGTCATCGTTCAACATGACATCGGTCAGGTCCTCGTCATCAAGGAACGGAAGGTCCTGTCTTAACTGGTCTTCAAATGCTGCGGTCTGCCGCAGCGCGGCGTCACTGCTCATCTTCAAGAATCTCCCGCACGTAGGGAACGTCCTTCACGATTTGTTGGCGGACCGCATCCGTGAATGCCTCCCATCGCTTCGGAGCGCCTTTCAGGATCTCCTCGCGCATTTCATGGTTCGGCGGGAAAGTGTTTCCGAAGTAAACCCGCACAAACTGAGCCAGCGTTTCAACGCCGAGGTTGATATCCCTCTGCATCGATTGAATCGCCCGTGTCTGCTTTCGCAAGGTCACGGCCATCGTGTTTTCAAGCTGAATGAAGTCGGGCTCGGCCGGATTGAAATAGGCCTCAAGCGCCTCCTCGGCGATATGCGACTCCTTCCGGCGCTGTTGCTTGGCGGCCGTCGCCAGTTGCTCCGCCAATCGCGCCGGCAAATGAAAGCGCTTTGCGATTTTAGATCCGGAAGAGGCCATTATCGTTCTCCCTCACCTGCGCGTTGTCGTCGCTACCAAGTTCGCTCTGCTGCTCTCGCCCCGGTTCATCTGGATCACCTTCGACCGGGCCTGGGTCATCCATGATGGTGCGTCCAGTCGAAATGTGATCGACCTCCCCGTGCCCTTCCGTTTCGTCGCGTTCGGACGCTGGGATCTCGACGGGCTCGACGGTCAACCCCGCCCATGGATTGACCGGCGGCACGTGATCGCGCGGGACGGGGGGCGCCTGCTCTGCGCTGTGTGCGCGCATAAACGGGTCTTCCCACCATTTGATTTTCTCGATCAAAGCCGGGGCAATGTCCGGTGCGAAAAATAGCTGTTGGGTGCGCGGCAGATCCTGTACCTCGCCCGGCGTGAGAAGCGCTCGCGCGTTCTCTTGATGTGAGACGAACGTGTGCATCAGGATCGGCGCGAGACGGTTGCCGGAAACGTTCATTTCCTCTTCGCGATGCGTCTTCGTCCCGACCATTCGGGAGACATAATCGGCAGTATCAGGGTCGTTGGTTCCGTGGATGATCTGGACCGCGCTGTTCTCGAGAAGGGTCTGTTCGCGACCATAGATCCGAACAAGGTCCTTCACCGACTGCGCCACGATCATGCACTTTATACCGTATCCGGCGAGGTAGCCGATCGCGTCGTGGAGAAGCGCCAGGTTCCCAAGTCGCGGGAATTCATCAAGCAGGAAGAGCCCTCGTCGCTTATGCGGAAACTCGGCCGGCGCGACATTCACGTCTGTCAGTTTTCGCACCACAAGAGAGACGAAAAGGCGCAGGAAAAAACGCAGGCGCTGAAGGTTGCTCGGCGTGAAAACGATGTGAAGCGTTACCGGCTTATCGTCATTCAAGAGAGAATCGATTGTGAAATCGGAGCTCGACGTGTTGTGGGCGAGGATCTGGTCGTCATAGATCCCAAGGTACGACCGCGCTGTGCTGAGAATGCTCGACAATTCCGGAAAGTATTTGTCCTTCAAAGTCTGTACGCCCTCGGCCACGACAGGGTGCGGATGGTCTCCGAGATGCTTCGTCAACATCATCTCGTCCAGCTTGTCTGTGATTTCGACGCCGGGCTTGTTCAGCCATTCCTTCACGCTGCCAAGCGATGCGTTCGGGTCGGTCAGACGACAATGGAGGATGACGATCTTGAGCAATCCGCGGGCTGTTATGTCCCAATGGTTCGGGTTTGTTTTGGTGCCTTCGGGATCCACCAACATCGATGCAATCAGATCGACGTCACCGACGAGATTGTGATCCAGCCGGATTTCTTGAAGCGGATTGAACTTCGCGGAATCGGGTGAAGCCGGATCGAAGCGGAAGCACTTCGAGAAGGTCGATCGCCAGCCGCTCGTCGCGGTCCAGTTCTCGCCTTTGATATCGAGAACGAACGCGCTGTCGGTCCACCGAAACAAAGTTGGGATGATCGTGGACGCCCCCTTCCCCGAACGAGATGGAGCAATCAGAGCGACATGTTCGGGGCCATCGTGAGTGATGTATTTAGGGATGCGTCCGCGACGGTCCTTCTTCTTTCCGCTGGTGCCAACGATGACTCCGTTATGGCCCTTGTACCGAGCCAGTTCTTTGTCTGTCGCCCATCGGGCAGTCCCGAATTTTCCACTCGACTGCCGCTTCCGCATTGTCACGGCGTAGATGAAAACGAAGATCCCCGCGACGATGAAACCGGTCATTATCAACTGGCCGGTATCGAACACATTCATCCGCGGATTAGGCAAACTGAATAGCCAGATCCACCACATAACGGGCGCATAAAACTTATGTGCACCGATCGAAAAAAGGGGCTCCCCCAAGGCGGGATGATAGCCGTACCAGTGCGCTACATACTGTGTCGCTCCGGCCATCCCGCCGATGACGAAAAGGAGCATGACAAGGAAACCACGGTAGAAGGTTGCGGCGCGTGCGAGCATATTTTTCTCCTCCGACCGTCAGCGAGATCGTGTCAGCAATTGAACGAGGATTCGGTTCTGATGTCGCTGATTCATAGAACGGAGAGACACCGGCTGCCCCATGAGAGATCTCTGATTTGCCGATAGCGAGACCGTTGCGAAACTCTTGTTCATGGGGTTCCTGACCACGCCAAAAGGTCCTTGGTTCGTCTCCAGAATCTCTGTCATTACGCCGTCGAAGGATTGCTGCCCCTTACCGAACAGAAGCCGCGCCGTTTCATCTTTCCCAGCCTTACGGATGCTGGGCGGCACCAACTTGTTCCGTTCTTCCAGCAACCACTTCTCGTAGCGAGAATCGTCATCGAGGACGCCATGACGTCCATTCTGCGCATGATGCGCGCGCCGTCTCGATGCCGCTTCCTTCAGCCTCTTCTGCAGCAGTGTGCTCTCGGCCCCTGCCCCGCCGCGCGCATATTCATCCAGCCAGTTGGCGCCCTCGGCATTGATAGATTTTTCAACCCCGCCCGGGCCAATGACTGCAATGAAGGGCCTCGATGTCGCTTCTCCGCGCTGGCTGTTCCGGGCTGGCGTGATGCGCACAATGGCACCGCGTTTGAAACCATCAGCCGCGTCCAGGTCCTTGAAGGTTGTGTGGTATGCACGCCCGTCCGCTCCATCGATCACGACATAAGGCCGATCATGCAGCTCGTCGGCAAGGCCACGTGTCTTGACCTCCCCGATGACCGATTTGGTCGGTCCCGCGCTCTTTCTGAGATCGACGCTTTCCCGGATTTCACCCGCAAAGCTGCTCTGCACCCTCCCCTCCATCTCACGGAAATGACTGTGCTCTCGGACCTTCGCCTCCCAATCCGGCGCGAGCGTAATTGCCTGCGCGCCCGTTTGCTGGGCCGCTCCCATTTCGACAAGTTTGTTCGCTCGATTGATCAAGAGAACGCGGTTGTCCCCCAACGCGCCAGCTCGCCCCAAGCGGCCAAACTCGAACCGGCCGGTTTCGTCGCTGTGACGCACAATCATGCGATCTAGTGAGGTAACGCGCGGCCGGTCTACCTCGGACATCAATGCATTCGCCTGATCCAGTTCCGTCCGGTATCCGAGGGTTTGTGTAAGGCGCCGCTGCGTCGTTTCCCGGATCCCGCGGGTCAAATAGACGTTCGGAATATGAAGATTTTCGCCGTCATCACGGATCCCGCGAAGGACGATATGGGCGTGCGGATGGTCGGTGTTTTCGTGGATAACCGCTTTCCATTCGAGCTTCGTGTCAAGACGTTTTTCCATGTCGGACATAACGGATCGCGTAAGCCCTTCCATGTCTTCGGGCGCATTTTCCGGAGAGATAATCAGTCGGAAATGCCGGTCGTCCTTCTCCAACTTGCGAACGAAATTGCCCTTTGTTTGATCGTCACTGCCGAAAAGTTCGGCGGATTTTTCGTCGGCGCCGGCGCCATCGCGCGTGATGTAATTCATGTGAGCGCGAACTTTTCCGCTGATCTTCCCTCCGGTAGTGACGATCCGCGTTTTGACAATTGCCCGCTGAAAACTGTCGCTCAAACCAGACCGGCCGCCGCCCGAAGCGGCATATACGCGGAGGGCTTTGCGAGCCACTCCACCAGCTGTTCGCGGTGCCCCCGAATTGATCATACGCATCGCGCGCCCCATGACCGACGAACGGAACGAAGCGGGCAAAGCGCGATAGGCCACTGCGGCAACTACAGCCTTGGTGATCCCTGCTCCAGGGCTACGAACATCCGCGAATCGAAGCGTGGGCCTATTTTTTCCGAGCATTGTCAATCACTTAAGAGATTGCGCATACAACATATGTTTTATGAGCATAACACGGGCCCACGAATCAGCAAACAAAAACAGATGATTAGCGCTGCTGCGCCCTCTCCATAGGCACGTCGCTTTATCTTGTCCTACGCTTTTGGACCAATTCGCCTTCATTTCCCTCTCTCCCACTCAAGACACGATCGCTCGACAAGCGAGCGTCCTTCTGACTGATCGTCTAGGGCGGTCGTTGAAATCTGATGGCGGCCGCGCCGCGCGGTGCGCGAAAAAAATGGGGTGGGATCGATGATCCACACCCCAACTTCTTGAAAGCCAAAAACGGTCGCAAAGCGACCGTTTTACATTACAGCTCCGCGCCGCGGCTGCGTGAGCAGACGCACAAAAAAAGAAGACGGCCGGCCCGATGGGCCGG
>NZ_JACZCQ010000016.1 GCF_014904705.1 Nisaea sediminum | reverse complement strand
TCAGCACCCATATCGCGGGGTGGAGCAGCCCGGTAGCTCGTCAGGCTCATAACCTGAAGGTCGCAGGTTCAAATCCTGCCCCCGCAACCAAATATCCCCAAACATTACAACCGCTTAGGCGTATCCCGCCCTAAGCGGTTTTTGCATTTTAGGGCCAAGAATGGCGTGCCCATATTGTGCCCACTTTCCCATATGCCCATAATTAATAGTTGAGGAGAGTGTGATCATGACAATTCACACGATTTTAGGCGGCAAAGTCCGCGTCTATAAACGAGAAAACAGCCAATACTGGTACTGCGCAGCCCGTTTTAAGGGGCGCAACATCAAGACCAGCACCAAGGAAGACAGCCTGGCACGAGCCAAGGACTATGCCGAGGACTGGTACCTCGGAATGCGCGGCAAGCAGGTCAACGGCGAGCTGAAGCCGAAGGAAAAGACATTCGGTCAAGCCGCCGCTAAGTTCATCGAGGAATACGAGATCCTCACGGAGGGCACTAGAAGCCCGAAGTGGGTACAAGGACATAAAGACAGGCTCCGCCTTCATCTTCTCCCCTTCTTCGGGGACATAGGCCTCTCACGGATCAATGCCGGCACGCTGATGGACTATCGCGTGCACCGTAAGAAAACCTCCCCTACCGGTAAGCCGCCGGCGCACAACACCGTTCACAATGAGATCGTCACGCTTCGACAGGTCCTGAAGACCGGGCTTCGCCACGGCTGGATGCCGTATTTGCCGGATCTTTCCATGCCCTATGGGACGAAGACGAAGGTCACGACCAGGGCATGGTTTAGTCATGCTGAGTACAAGCAGTTGTACGAGACCACGCGCCGGAGGGCGCAGGAGCTTAAAGAAGGTACGCGTGACAGATGGCACGCCGAGCAATTGCATGACTATGTGCTTCTAATGGCAAATACGGGGCTCCGCCCCGACGAGGTGAAGCTGCTTCAGTTCAGAGACGTGGAGATCGTCAAAGACGAATGGAGCGGCGACCTCATTTTGGAGATCAGGGTACGCGGCAAGCGCGGTGAAGGCTGGTGCAAGAGTATGCCGAATGCCGTGCACCCGTTCGAGCGCCTCAGGGACCGCCAAAGGAAGCTGACGTGGCGCGAGGGCGAAGATTGGCACGAGACGCGGCCGGAAGATCTTCTGTTTCCGTCAGATCATAAGAAGGCGTTCAACAGTGTGCTTGCAGAGTGTGATCTGAAGCTCGATCGCGAGGGTAAGCGGCGAACTGCCTACAGCCTGCGGCACTCCTACATCTGCTTCCGCCTTATGGAAGGCGCGGATATCTACCAGATCGCCAAGAACTGCCGCACCAGCGTTGAGATGATCGAGAAGTTCTATGCCTCGCACATCCGGACGGCGATCCGGACTGAGGGAGTGAACCGCCTTGCGCCGCGCCGACGGGTTGAAAGACCCTGAGAGGATAGGAGAATGGACGATCGTCAAGGTGAACGTCGATCTGACGACTAAACAATTCGCGTCAACCTCGTTATCAAAGTGCGTTAGAAAAGAAATTAAAAAACGAGGCATATTGAAAGTAGCTTCAAAAAAGCATTATATTCAAAATACATATGTGCGTTTAGTCTTTGTGAAAATAAAGAAAAGAAGAAATGAAATTTATAGTCGTCCCAAATGATGAGCGTCACGCGCCCAAAGATGCGATATCAAAAGGATATTTGTGGGAAGATAATTGGAACGATTGGTTCGTTTATCGAACGATGTATTTCTTCACCTATTTTGATAAAAATGGAAAAAAGCACGAAATCGGTCAGGTAAAAATAGGCGAATTTGATTGGGAGACAGGTCAAAGACGGCCCAAGCTACCGAGGAATTTTGACCGTCTACCGAGAGAATTTTTCTCACTAGGTCAGGACATCGACTATTACCAGGCCTTAATGGAAATCCCCGAAAACGAGCGTTATGAGATATTTCAGGCGCTCCGCGATGTTGCTTTCGATGAGCAGCTTTATGCTAGAGCACTCGAAGAAGAGGTGATGAAGGAATCTTTGATGCGGTCAACAGGACCGCGCAAAGTCGAAATTCAATACAGAGCTGTCTTGCAGGATGGTGTTGAGCTCACCCCGTACAAATTTTCTTATAGAGCGGCTAGAACGCCGAAATCTCTTACTGACCCAGTAGAGCTTGAGTTTGAAGTAGAGCCTGGCGCATCACCGCCAAATAACATTCACATAATAATCGGGCGAAATGGTGTCGGAAAAACTCGACTATTAAATGGAATGACGCGGGCTCTGGTTGATCCAAAATCGACAAGACGGAGAGATGGAGCTTTTTCATTTCAAGAAATGGACTTTGAATTCCTAGGTGAAGATACGGAGACTTTTGCAAATTTAGTGAGTGTAACATTTAGTGCGTTTGATGATTTTCTCTCGATTGAAGAGACGCCACGCGCCCAAAGAGCAATAATTGGATATACCAACGTCGGCCTGCGCAAGCGCGTTGGAAGCGGTGATAGACAAAGAATTACCACGCTGAACATCGAGAGTTTGAGTTCGGACTTCGCAAAAAGTGCAATGATCTGCTCAAGAGGCCTGCGACGAAAACGTTGGAAACGTGCACTGGAGACGCTTGAGACCGACAGTCTATTTGGCGAGATCGAGGTCGCTGAGCTGGCTGACATCGAGGATGAAGATGAATTCCTCGAAAGAGCTAAGTTCATGTACAAAAACCTAAGCTCTGGGCACAAGATCGTGCTGTTAACGATCACAAAGCTGGTTGAGCTGGTTGAAGAAAGAAGCCTTGTGCTCATGGATGAGCCGGAGGCGCACCTTCACCCACCTCTCCTTTCCGCATTCGTTCGAGCCCTCTCCAATCTGCTCACTAATCGTAACGGTGTGGCGATTATCGCCACACATTCTCCTGTGGTGGTGCAAGAGGTGCCGGCGTCATGTGTTTGGAAGATTTCACGGCATGGATTATCGTCTGCGGCCGATCGACCTGAGATAGAAACTTTTGCTGAAACGGTTAGCGTCCTAACCCGAGAAGTGTTCGGGTTGGAGGTGGACCGATCAGGCTTCCATAAAATGATACGTGAAGTCGTTGGCCGGCATGATTCATTTCAGGCGGTTATGAGCGAGTTCGATGATGAAATTGGCGCCCAGGGCCAAGCATTGATCCGTGCGATGTTAGCGCAGCGCGAACGTCGAGGGCGCGACTAATGTGGGAGGTTAGACAGCCAACATTTGACGTTGGTGACACGTTCGATGAATGCACAGGGCTGATCCGGAATAGAGATCTTAGAGGCCGTATGGCAGGCATCCGGCAAGATATTCTGGATCTATCGGATGATTATGACAGCCTGGCTGAAGACGGTGAAATGCATCTAATTTCTTCGCACACCTCTGGAGTAGGGAATGTCGAAGGAAAAGATCTTATCAAGAATTATACGCTCCGGATGGCTCGCAAAGGTGTGCCCGCACGTGCCATCTATGACGCCCTGATGATTTTACCAAAGAACAATCGTTGTCCTTACTGCAATTTTGGTTCGATAGAATCTTTGGACCATATTTTGCCAAAAGCCGTCTATCCCGAGTTTTCCGTAAAACCAATGAACCTCGTTGGTTGTTGCGACCGATGTAACAAGAAAAAAGACGATGCATTTCCAACTTGCTCCGATGATGGCTTTCTTCACCCTTATTTCGAGCATGTTAACCACGTAACTTGGCTGGTCGCCGATATCGAGCGTACGACGCCAGCAGCCGCTACCTTTAGAGTAGGGGCTCCCAATCTTGATAGCGACTTGCTCGCCCGCGTGGAGAAGCAGTTTGCACACCTTGAGCTTGACCGTGTCTATTCAGATGCAGCAGCAGAAGAGATCGCTGATATTGAAGATGCCCTTATCGAAGTTTTTGACGCGGGCGGAGAAGCTGCTGTTTCAGCCCACCTATCTACGCAATGCCGTTCGCGTCGCAGAGCTAATTTAAACTCGTGGAGGGCGGCTTTGTATGACGCCTTGGCCCAGTCAGATTGGTATTGTCGAGGCGGCTTTCGGACCGAGTAGTGGCTTTGACTTGAGCCAATTATCTCTATTTCCAGATATACCGTTTAGATATTTGAGGCCTTTCTGCGCGTCATTTCTTACAATTTGAGACTGCTCGCGCTGGCGCTAGATACGGATCAAGCTCCTTGGAAAGTTTTCTTAGAACCCGGAAAACAGCATTTAGGTCAGAGAGTTCTTCACCGGGCTTGCAAATGAGTGCAAGCCTTCTTGCGGCAGTACCTAATTGTGTTCGGTATTCGTCAATATCTGAGAATCCTGCACACGCACTCAAGATAATCGCAAATAGGCCTGTTGCGTTTGTTCTCGGTTCAAAAGACGTTGCCTCGTCGAAGCATCGTTCCATAACTGCTGATGCTAGTTCTTCAGATTTAGTGGTACCAGAAATATGAGCAAATATTTCGAGGAGCCACAATTCGAAATCATTTTCGCCAAGTGGCTTGTCTCTATTTCCTTTCACTCTTTCTACGATGCAAGATAACAGGTCCGCCGGAGGTTTAGAAGTATATGCAATATGCATTAATCCGGGGACATCATTAATCGGTTGGGCGCTTGCCATTCCGTCTTTGATCGATTGCAGCATCTCGTCAGGGAGTTTTTCAGTCGGATGTTCGATGAACTCATCCAGCGGTCCAGGAAAGAAATGATAGCCCGATTTAGGCTTACCTTCCGAGGCTTTCACAGCGGATGTAAGGATACTTTTCCATTCAGCAGGTTGCTGATCTTGAGGTAGCCGACCGAATGCATTAACAGCGCGGCCAATCGTTTCTGCATAAAGCTGCTCTGGGAGTATCCAATCAGACTTCCACCGCGGGGCAGATTGCCGATCGAGCAAGCTAAGCCAGACATATTCAAAAGCATTCCCCTGAATTACCCAATCAAAGAAGCCGCTCCCATCTTTGATGCCATTCATCGCGTCTGTAACTAGGCCGGCGTGAGTCAATGCGAGGAGGCGCCTCCAGAAGACGGGAAAACCCGAGTGCTCTGGATTCTCTGCCAAATGTTGCATTGCCAGGATAGAAACGCCCGAAGCGATTTGGCAGCGGGTCAACGCCGCTTCATCAGCGATGGCTTTGTGAAGGAACTTGCTGCCGAGCTCTTCATATCTGGGATCAATTTCCAGCCGCGCGGCGCAAATTTGAAACCCGAATATCAGCGAGAACGGATCATCCGCGTCGAGAAGGTCTGATATGTCGTCAAAACCATAGCCATCCAGCAAATCATGCGGCACCAACGCATCCGCGATCGAACTAAAAGCGATACGCCGGAGGGCGACTTGTGGGTGGCGTTTGATAAGGCTTTCACGCTCTAGTCGTAGCGGTCCAACTATATAATCTTCGAAAGATGCCCCATCCGTCGGCAGGGCAAGGAGCGCACTGCAATACGAGAGATTTTCAGGGACAAGGTTTTCAGAACTGAACGTTGTTGTGGACTGAATAAAGCGATGAAGCGCCTCAGGCGTACTCGATACGGATTGCTTAAATTTGAAAAACAGATCGGACGTTAGCGCGCCCTTTTGTCCGGCATCTCTCCAAAAATTTTCGTCTAATTCGGAAAGAGGAAACTCGGCGAGGAGACGGCCAATGGCGGTTTGGCGGATTATCGCTTTACGTGATGCTGGTGCGACATCGTCAAGTGTGAACCAAATTCCCTTAATTTTGATTTCAGCGGTACGGCCGTCACGGCACCTCACTTGAGCGTGGATGGTTTTTCCATTTGAAAGGTTAATCTTGGCCGTTTTTTTATTATCGACGGCATTTTGCGCGGCACGGAAGAGCTCATTTTGCGTTATCTTAATGCCCGAGCTTAGGTTTACGAAGGTAGTAGTGTCAATGTTGAGCCGCTTGCAGAGCGCGCTATCGGAAAGTAATTCTTCGCGCATTTCGATGGGAATGGAATCGAGTAGAAATAAAGCGGCCATTTGAGTGCTGGATTGCTCGATGTCTTTCGCTAGATCATTTGAATGTTGCTCAATCATATTCTTAGTGAATTCAAGCAACGTATTCCAAATGTGGCCTCGGTAACGACGGAGTGAGGAAGTGATCCGTTGGCTAACCCATTGGTGAAATGCGGCCCTGCGCTCACCTTGCAAATTGATAGAGACAGTGATCGCTCCCAACTGTCCGGCAGTCTGAGCTTCAGCGACTCGCCAATGATCTGCGTTTGTCGGATCATGGATCCACTCCGTAGGCACCGGCAACAGGTCAAACATCCAATCCGACCTCGCGATAGCGTGATCTAGATCATGAGGTTCCGTCCATACTGAACGCAGAGCCTGGACCACTGCCATCCGGACGTTATCAAACCAAGGTCGATCGATGGGCGCAAAGCAGGGCGTCATCAAGGGAAGCAGGATGCTATCGCGAATTGCGCGCAGTTCCAGTGTCTCGACCAGTTGGCCTTCGGCAATCGGCGCGGCGAGAATTTTTGCTAACAACTCGTCAGTTTCAAGGGGCGCGGCGTAGAAACCTGCCTTCCGGAGATTCTGCCGTGATTGCCAGCGTGCCTTTTGATCTGGTGCGCCGGAAGGCTTGCCTGTGAATACAAGATCGATGACGTCGAATACATTTGAAGTGTTACAAGTGTGACCTTTGCGGTCAGTCCAAGTCGGCGAGTGATTGAGGTACCGATCGTCTACGACTACGGCATCTGCGCCTGACACATCTGACAGTAGATCCATGGTCGGCGTTGGAGATGCTTCGGCCAAATCTCCATCGGAATCTTCCCCCGAAGATAGACGTCGCGACGTGAAATTCAGCTTTCTAGAGTCAAGTAGCCGTTGGATTATCTCTCGAATTTCGTCGATCGCTTTAACCAACTGACTAGTTTGCGCTTGGTATTTGATCGTATCGCGAGCCAAACGCACGATATCAGGATGAATGTATACGGCCTTAACAAAACGAGTTAGAGGGTGAAGTATTCCGACAAAATCTAAGTAGGTTACCGCAATATCATCAAGGTAGATATTTTGCTTGTCAGAAATAGCGAGGGGCGAAGGCCAGCCCACATCGACATTACTGAGGTAGTGGGTAGCGGCTTCGTCAATTTTTTCCTCGATGGCGCCTTTTGAGCGTAGGAACGTCAGCACAGAATGCGTATCGGTCAACACTGAGGGAAATACACTGACATCAACGCACTCTTCTAGCAGAGATCCCCTCTTGGGAATGGGCGCTCGTGTCACTACCAGGCCGCCATCTTGGTCGGCCGCCGCAATCATTGCAGCGAGATCGTCCGATATCTCTGCAGCTTGAGCGATTGATGGCGTTGAACTGAGCTGCATTTCTTTAAGCTCGCGGTTATTCACCAGAGAGAGTAGGCGCTCAGCCTTCTTAACCTGCGAACGCTGGTAATCGTTCAAGCGTTGTCGCTCAAGAAGAAGGAGGTGGAGGGTTGATGGTGCAATCAAGGGGGTCTGAACTGATTTGAGTGCACGCTCAAGTAAACCAAGATGGTGTAGAGAAATTAAGGCAGAGATGTCGAAAGCGACGGTATCGATATTACTAAGATCACACATGCGGCCGTGACCGGCGGCAGCAAAGACCGGATATGGCACCAAACTCTGATCTCGCTCCAGATTTCTAATTGCTTGGCCCAGTGTCCTATCTAATATTTGGCGATTGACTGCAGATGCAGCAATAAAGCAAGGGATCTCGGCGCGTTGAAGTTTTTCTTCAATGTTTCTGGAGCGATCATTCCATTGAGGAAGGCGTTCTAGCATTTCTTTGATCGAGACACGCTGTACCGGCCCATCGGGACCAGAGGTCTGTATTGCCTTCTCAAGCCAGTCCGTCTCGGCCTCTGTCCCGCGTACGATAGCGAGTCTGTAAGCACTAAGATTCACTTCAGGATTTTCTGGCTCCCGCGTAAGTGCGGCATCCCTGAAATGGTTCACATAGTGGCTATCCAATTCGTGAGCAAAAAGGGAGAGCCGGATTAGATCATTTATAGGCAACTCGTTAGAGCGAGCGGCTTCATGCGCGAGAATCCTCTGTAGGTCGCCCCAATCACCGCTTTCTACCGCTGTCATAATTGCAAGTTCGCGGGCGCTGCCAGAGCCGGCATCGAGAGGAATAGATCGACTGATTTCGCGAGCTTCCATCACGCGTCCCAATCGACAAAGAGCCCAACCTTTGATCAGTCGGAGTTCAATGGAATTCTGGATAAAGGCATCAAACTTATCGCAGAGTAAAATAGCATCTTCAAAACGCTCATCGTCGTACAAGCATTTCAGAGCTGTACTAAAATCGTCGTACCCATTTGTTTCGTTAGCGAGGATTAATGTGAAATGCGCTAGGTCCGATTTTTCGCCATTTAATTTTAGTTGCTCAATCAATAATCGTAGGTCGGTCGTATTTTTTTCTTTTTCATATCGGTGTCGCAAGCGTCCGATTTCATCTTTGTTTTCAATGCTTTCAATAAGATCGAGAATTTCTGATGCGTCACTCGGGTCGAATACCTTTGACGCTTCATTTTTTAATAACTCATAGGCTTCTCCGAAACGCGAGCATCTCGCAAGAGCTTCAATTCTTAAGCGCCAAATGAGCGATTTGCCGATCGCTTCTGACTTTAGGATTTCCTCTCCGTGAAGGTCGAAAAGGTTGCAGATCTTTTCGGCATTTTCCGCATGGACTGCGATTGCGATGACGGCGGTCGTTTGATCTTCTGTCCAGCCGCCAACGGATTTTTGGGCTGAGAGACTACGCATAAGAGCGTCTTGATCAAAAGGCACGCCATAAGATAACGCGAATCCTACTCTGGAATAGGTCCGGTTTGGGTCGCTTAGTTCGGCTTTCAATCGATCGAGAGCTGCGTCTCGTGTTTCTTCATTCTCGAGCGAAATCCATAGAATCAAGTTTTCTACATACTGAGGGATGACGTCGATACTGAAGCCATCGAGAAATCGTTCCAGCCGATATAGATCGCCAAGCGCTTCTTTAAGCGTCGTTTGCCCGCGAGGGCCGGGCTCAAAACCAATTCGTGACAAAGCAATTGGCAGTCCCTTGAAGATAATCCTTCGGCGATCACGCGGGAGGATTGATGCTAGGCGCAGTTCCGATCGGATCAGCAGTAAGACGGGAGCCTCTTCAAAATAGGGCTCGGGAACATCGTTGATGAATTCGATTGCGGCGTCGAATCTCTCATTTAGCGAGAGCTGTACTAAGACATTATGAATGCCCATTGGCGAAAGATCAGAGGAAGACAGTTCCTGATCTAAAACCCAGTTTAGCCCGTGGCCCTGGCCATGGGTTTGGTCAAGGACGCCCATCAATGCTGCACGGCTATCAGGGTCGAGTCGCGAACGTAATGCTCGAAGAGCTTCGTCGCTACTACCCTCAGCCGCTTTAAGGAGCGCCCTTGCAATAGTCAGATCCCTATTGGGATCAAGTCGCGCAGAGGATTCCAACCAAAACTTCAGTTGCTCGATTGGGGTGTCTGTCCAGTTGGCGCGTACCGCTCGATCGGAAATCTCTGCACGTAGTCGGTCTGACGTCAGAGCCAGATCTCCTGATATTACACGCTCAGCCAGCTTAGCTAGTTCGCTGCCAGTATCTGAGCCAACAAACCCTCGCTTTATGAGGATGTCTCTAAGCTCACGTTGGGCCGTCTTGTTTGCATACTCCTCTGAAAGTACGCCGGCCATTGGCGGCAGCTGAGAGTCCAGTTTTCGGGAAAGCTGATCAATCTGACTGCTAGTCGCGGCTTTGGCTTGATTCGCTTCGATCGCCTCCAACCTCTTTGTGTTGGCGGCTATTGCAGGACTGTGTCCAGGGTCGAAGGCTTCCTTGGCGGCATCATGTTGGTTGATTTTCTGGCAGAGGGTATCCCAGCCCCAGACAGTAATCCGGAGTGATCGTCCCGCTCTTTCTTGCTCAATGGCGAGTCTTTGAGCGAGTTGATCAAGTTTCGTGTCATCTTTAGATGTTGCGACAATGATATATTCGCGTAGCGGAGGGGTATATTTAAGTGCCTTTTTAACTTCTTCTTTAACTTCGGATTCGTGGAGCCTCGACTTTCCTGTTTTTAGTTTGCATTGTATTCCGACAATATGCTCAGGGTCGCTAAATCTGTTTCCAACAACATCTACGCCATCTTGCCCCTGCCCTGAGGTGCCGACGGTCTTAACATGTGGATCCGAGAGGATTTCTCTAAATAGAACAACGCAATTTTCTTCAAACTCTTTGTCGTTTGAAGGCTTTCGGATCTCTGTCGCTTTATAACCAGCCATTTGCTTATCTGGACCAGAAAAAGTAGAAATATGCTCTCACAACTAACGGATTTATCACGGATAGTCAGTCAAATTTCTACTTTAATGGTATTTATGATTCCTCGCGTTATCGTAAATAGATTTTATTGATTGTATAAGGAAAAATAATAAAAGAAAGATTGTTGAAATTTTTTATAAGAAATCAAAAAGTATATTTTTTATCGTATTTTGATCAATTAGCGTTCTTCGGTCATATAGGCTGGTGGTTCGTGTGTTCGAATGGGCTGCCATAATTGATGCCAATTCGATACTCCCTCCGTTTTCAAGGAATGCTGTTATGCCGGAGGCTCGAAATGAATGACAGGTTGTGTGGGTTGCCAATCCAGAAGCTTTCCGTCGTCTCTGTACAATAGCCCAAGCATCTCTGCGATCGAGACGTCTACCGCTGAATATGCCGCCTCGTCGGTCCATCGCACGAAATAGAGGCATGTTGACGACAGAGGTCGGGACGACGCCCAAATATGCCCCGATGTCAGCCTCCAGTTCCGGGTGTAGCGGCATGACGTGGTCCTTTCCTCCCTTTTCGCGCAGCCGGACCCATGTGTGCCCGCCCTCGGCGAACAGATCCCCGATATTGACGCCGACGGCCGCGCTGACGCGGGCGAAAGTGTAGAGCATGAAGGAGATGAGGGCGCGGTCACGAAGGCCTATCAGCGTGTCAGTCTCGATCGAGTCCAGGAGTTGCCGCGCCTCTGCTGCGGTCAGAACAGGCGTTTTGCCCACTCGGATGCTATAGCGCGGTCCCTTCACGGGGCTCGTGGGATTGCTCGGCACAACCTGTTGGATGACGAACCAGTCATAGAGCATGCGGATAGCCGCGAGGTGCAGCTTAACCGTCTGCGGCTGCCGGATCTCCGTCAACATCTCGATATAGGTGGCCACATGGATTGGCCGCACCGATGAGAGCGTCAGGCCGTTTTCGTGGCTCCAGGTGAAAAAAGCCCGAACGGCATGATGATAGGCCGAACGCGTATTCGGGTTCCGTATGCGTACGGTAAAAAATTCGAGGTAAGCGAGGATCGCATTCTGATCGGCTTCGCGCACGATCGCCGGCAATGAGATGCTTGGGCCGCGCGGCCCTTGAAGAGAGTCCATTTGTGTAACGCGCTGATCCGTAAACCTTTCCTCCTTTGTCCGTCATAACGCCCTTTATGTCGGGTTAACCGCACCGGTGAGCCTTCGTCGCGGACTCGTGGCGGAATACCCTTTAACTCATGAAGAGTGCAGGCGAGGTCCGGGTAATCGGATCAGTCGTTCTTGCTTGGGCTCCACTTCGCTGCGGTTGATCGCAAGGGGAGTCTGACATCTAGATTCGAAGAATTCAAGCGCGTTAACTAATAAAAAAGCCTGACACAAAGGGCGTTATGTCAGGTGATCGTAATAAAACAGCGCAAGTGGCGCTTTTTTTTATTTCTTGCTTCTCCCCTCCTTGCGGCATCGCACTTCTGCACTCCAGCCCGAGAGGTGTCTCATGTCTGTTTTCGGTAAAGGGTACTCCAAGTCCAACGGCCAAGGCCGGACCAATCACTACAACGGCAATGGCAAATACACCGGTCACAGCCATACCAACAGTCGTGGCGTTACCAGTCATCACACCGCCGGCGGCAAGCACACCGGCACCACTGGCCGGATGAACTTCGACAAAGCCGGCGGTTTCAAATCCGGCGGCGGCAAAGGCAAAGCCGGTTTCTGAACCCACGTCCCGAGAAACTTCAGCGGGGCGTGAGCCCCGCTTTTCTTTTGTGAAGGAGAAGCGTGCATGGAATATTCCCGCTTGAGCCGCACGCACTTGTTAAACATACTAGCCGAACGTGCTCAGTTGAGTGCGCGATCCAGACAGCTAGATGAGCGACTAGGTCCATGCAAAACAGCCCTTCTTAATATATTTTTAGAAGAATTGTTGCGCCGTTTTGCACGACCAGTGCGTCTAGAAGTATCTAAAATCAGCTCTCTAAATTCGCCACCGCATATTTGGCTCGCGTGTCGGATTTCATGTGTCAGAGAGCCTTTGCTTAACCCCATCCCAATACGCGTGAGACCACAAATTCTCGTTAGTGGTTGAGCACGTTCGCAGCTCGCAATTCGCAGATTTGTGAGCCTAATCGGCGTGCTCTTTCTCGGAATCTTATTTCCCGCCAAAGGCACGTCGCTTTCTTAAATCTAAGAAAATGAGGAGACTGCCATGCCTGTTATCAACGGCACCAATAGCTCGGACTTTTTTCTACTCGGAACCGATGGACGTGACACGGTGTTCGCGCTCGACGGTAACGATTTCGTCGCCACCTACTCCGGTGATGACCTCCTCTATGGCAACCGAGGGAATGATGACCTCCACGGCGGCTTTGGCAACGACACGCTTTTCGGCGGTCAGGGCAATGACGAACTGACAGGCTCGGGCGGCGCAGACCTGCTCTACGGCAATCAGGGCGATGATCTTCTCTATGATGCGGGAGCTTCAGGATCGAGCCCTGCCGAAGAGCGTGACACCATGTATGGAGGTCAAGGCAACGACACGGTTTCCGCGTTCGACGGTGCCGATCTCATCTACGGAAACGCTGGGAATGATGTGCTTGTCGGCGGGAATGGCAGCGACACCATCTTCGGCGGCCAGGGCAACGATGTCATCAGAGGTGCTGGCAACGACACGGCCGGCGATATGCTTTACGGCAACCTCGGCAATGACGATGTGATTGGTGGCGATGGTGCTGACACGCTCTATGGCGGTCAGGGTAACGACCTAATGCTCGGGAACAACGGGGATGACACGATCAACGGCAATCGGGGAAACGATGCGCTGTCCGGCGGTTCAGGGAACGACGTGCTGCGCGGCGGCAGCGGTGATGACACCCTCCATGGTGAGCGCGGCGTAGATCAGCTGTATGGCGGTGCTGGTGCCGATGTGTTCCGCTTTGGCAATCGAGGTATCTACGACACGGACGTGGACCAGATCTTCGACTTCGAGAAAGGCGAAACGATCGACGTTGATCTCGTGAGGGCTTCAAACCTCTTCGTTATCTCCCGAGACGAGCAGATCGAGGTCGAAGTACGGGATGGCAGCACCTTCGTGCGTGCGGCGCCTGGAAGCGATGAATTCCGCGACATCGTGGAGCTTGTCGGCGTTCAGGTCGATAAATCCGATATCGGGTTCATCTTCTAGGCGATCGACCACTTGGACCCCGCCGATTGTCGGCGGGGTCTTGGGGGAGGCGTCTTGCAGCGCGCGGGCGAAACTCGATCAGTGCCATTATCAGGGCGACGGCCCCTTGAATCATTGCCACGAGGATCTGGACGGTTAACCGCATCACCAGTGCCGCAAGCTGAGCGATCATGCGGATGAAGCTTTCCATCAGCTCATGATGACGGAGAGCGGCTCACCGAGGAGGAACTCAGAGATCTCGCTCGGCTCGCCGTCGGCCATGATCTTTTTCCATGTTCGCATAGCGACCTGAAACACCGGATCGAACGCAGCCTTAGCGGAAAGCACATTGTCCTGGAGGCAGGCGCGGCAGGCCATTTCCTGAATGTTGGTTGCCTTTACCGGGGCTCCTGTCTTCTGGTTTTTGGCCGGTCGCAGAATGCAATCGCCCCGATTGAAGAGAACCGCGCAGGAGACGCTGTTGAAGTGCGCGTCGTTAATCTCTCCCAAGCCATGCAGGAAATTTGTGATCTTCAGCATGGCGATTTCTTGCGCGCTTAGGTCATAGACGTATCGGGCAAGCTCAAAGTTCTCCATGCCGAACTCCAGTGATGACCGGCGATATGCCGTTGCGCTGGCGCCGATGATGGAACCCACCATCGCCGTGTTGCTGTGCATCTGGACGCCGCTGTGTTGGCCGGCGAAGCGATCGACGTAAGGCGCTTTAAGTCGATGAGGTTTGTCGTAGAGCGCGAAGAACGCGGAGACATCGATCGACAATTGATTGCTCGGATCGGTGAACGTCACACAGAGATCTTTTAGCCGCTGGAGTGCAGCCTGCTGTTGGCGCTCGGCTTCGACTTCTCGGCGTCTTTCACTTTCCTCCGCGCGGCGCATCAAATCAGCGATGCGCTGATCCTCGCGAGCCTTGAGTTTGGCGTTATGCGCATCGATGCCGGATCTGATCCTGCTGAAGAGTCCCATTCCCCACTCCCCAAATAGCCCCTTTCAATGCGCGAAGATTAATCAGACAATACAATCAATACGAGTCTTTCTTTGGGGTAAATTCATGGATCAGAGGTATATGCCGACCGGCAATCCGATGCGATGGACCGGGAACGTCTTCGCCGTCCTCGCTTTCGTGCTCTTAGCCGGCCTGGCCTTGGACTGGCTTGCGGGCTGGGGTGCTTATTGTTGGATCCGCATACAGATCGGGGCGTTGACCTACCTCTATGGCGCCACGATCGGCGCGCTCGCGTTGATCTTTGCCGCTTTCAGGAAATTCAAGCTGGCAGCCGCAATCGCGCTCCCCGCCGTGTTCCCCATTTTCTGGTCGATCCTCGAACGAGAGACGGGTTTCGCTCCTGTTTGTGCGGTTGCGGGCTCGTAATTCTCTGATTTTGTTCCTAAAATTATATTAGAGGGCGATTTATCGTGGATGTTTTTACGTGGTTTGTCCGCCAGACACTTCGTTTGGTCTGGTTCGGACTCATGCTGGTGGGAACTGGGGTGCACCGGCTGCCTCGCTCTATCCGCTATCTCCTTGGATCGCAGACTAGGGATACGCACGGATCGGCGCGTTTTGCCAATCGCCGACGCATGCGCAAGCTAGGACTCTTCGGCAACCGCGGCTTCATCGTCGGAAAATATAAGGGCCGCCTGCTGCGCTACGGCCAGGGTGAGCACCTTCTGACTTACGCCCCGACGCGAAAGGGCAAAGGTGTTGGCGCGGTGATCCCGAACTTGTTGGATCACCCGGGCTCTGCCGTAGTGATGGATATCAAGGGAGAGAACGCGGCCATAACGGCGCGCCGGCGGCGCAGCTTCGGGCGCGTGTTAATCTTCAATCCCTTCAATCTGGAACACTCGGCCAGATACAACCCCATGGACTTCATCCGGCCGGATCACGCCGAGGATGATGCCGAGGCCTTGGCGGATCTCTTAGTGATCCCTTCCGGCCATGAGCACTTCGACCCGCTGGCACGGGCGACGGTCATGGCGATGGTGCTCCATGTACATCACACCCATTGGAGTGAACCGGAGGCCCGGACACTTCAGGAGGTGCGCCGGCTGCTTGCGATGTCCAGAGACGACTTCGAGGAGTTTCTTGAGAGCACGCTAATGCGCTCGCCGGTCACGGCGGTGCGGAACGCTGCAGCGACCATACAGAAAGCAGCGCCGGAGGAGCTGAGTTCGATCCTGACCTCCGCCAGCCGCAACATGGGCGTCTGGGACAAGCCCAATGTAGAGGAGGTCTCCTGTACGTCGGATCTTCATCTTGAGGACCTGAAGAGCGAGGTGGTGAGCATCTATCTCACCATCCCGCCGGATGCGCTGCATACCTACTACCCGTGGCTACGGGTCATGGTCGGGCAGCTGATAGCTGCCATGACCCGCGCGCCGGCTAAGCCGGAAAACCCCGTGCTGTTTATGCTCGATGAGTTTCCGGCGCTGGGCCGCATGGCCGCGATCGAGAAAGGCATCGGCTATCTGGCCGGGTACGGTGTGTCGCTCTGGCTGGTCACGCAGGACCTGCACCAGGTTGCTACGGTCTATAAGGGTGAAGCGTGGAAGAGCATGGTGGCGAACTGCACGATCCGGCAGTGCTTCGGCGTACAGGACGCGGATACGGCGGAGCTGGTTTCTCGCATGCTCGGGACAACCACCGTGCACTCACATAGCGAAGGCTATACGAGCAATGTGGATCAGATCCTAGGGCGGCGCAACGAGAACCAGTCGGAGGCCGGGCGTGCACTTCTAACGCCTGGAGAGATCCTGACGTTAGAGGACGACGAGATGATCTTGTTCTGTAAGGGATGGCCGGTGCGAGCCGAGAAACTTGACTATCGCGAGGGACGGAGCTTTAGAGGAACATGGGATAAATGGCCAAATTAATTTTGGCAAGAAAACTCACTGTGCGATTTAAAAATTATTATTCTAGGAATACGATTGCTATTCGAGGCTGGCCTCGAAAATATATCTGTCTGACAGGGCAGAATGTCATAGAATCAAGGATTATAAATAATGCAAAATGAATGGGAGCAGGAAATTTATGAATTTGATACTCTAGGATATACAGTGATAGAAAAATGCCTGAACGCCAATCAAATTAATAAAATTACGTCGTTTTGGGAGAAAAATTTAGTAGACTTTTCATTGTGCGACATAAATTTCGAATGGTCAAATGAATGGTCGAATTTAATAGATAATGAAAAATATTTCGATATTTTGAATTATTTGTTTGATGGGAATTTCCGTCTAGATCACGCCTATTGTGCGGATGAAAAGTTTCTAGATAATGTAGAGAAACTTCACCATTCTCCGAATCCGAATTTGGGTTTATACCATTTTTATCATGCCGGAAAGATCTCACCTGGTCTGGTAACAATTAGTATTTCTTTATATGATATAAAAGACGATCAAGGTGGGTTTATATGCGTGCCAGGGTCGCACAAGAGTTATTTTCCTACGCCAGATAAATATTTCTCTGTAAGGAATAACAATCACTTAGTGAGTGTGCCTCAATCAGCTGGATCAGCAATTTTATTCAATGAAGCTTTGTTGCATGGAACGCGATTTCCTTCGTCAAAGTTTAAGCGTAAAAGTATATTTCTGAGGTATTGTCCAAGAGGACTCGCTTTTCGCAAGCCTACATTTAAAGCTAATAATCTTCCGGAGACACCGATGCATGAAGGGCGGCGGGAAAAAGTATCTCAATCAAGCTCTTCATTGAGCAAAAGACAATTGTACCTTATTGAAGAAATGGCATTTGTTCGGGGTAGAAAGAATATTGATGAATTATAGTTTTCTAAAAAAGTTCTTTTTTTGTATTCTAATTCATAACTCCAAATATTACGGCCACATCATCGGAAATTTTAAGTCTCGGATATGTATGGCAATCCTTATCATCCATCTCTATATTTCGCAATTCTCTGACTAGTTTCTCCGAACCGATTTTCGAGACTTTTTCTATTAGTTCATGTGCGCTATATTTTTTAAATAAATCAACCAGTCGGAAAAAACCATCGCTACATAACAGAAATTCTATCTTATCTGTATGAATAATTTTCCTACGATATGGGATTTTATTAATATTTTTGCTGTTAAATCCAATAATTGTTGGGGTCTCGAAAGAATGCTGCTCTTCCCTTCTGGCGCGCAAACCGTCAATCAATGTATTTCGTTTTTCATCATCATTACCTGATTTCTTTTTCGGCATAGATGCTATTTTCGATCTTATCGCATTTTCAACTAAATTCTCCGCAGGTGGGCGAATTTGCCACACACTATTGTCAGATCGAAAAATAGAGCTGCAATCACCAAGATCAATTTGTTCGACCAGTTGGCTACCATTATTCATTTTTGTGAATTTAACCCATGTCATGGCTGCAATAGGCCAAGCATATTTTGGAACGTTTTGTAAAGAACCAACGCAATTTACATATTCAGACTTTACGTCATCTATTGTGTTTTGCAAAACATCTACGTAATTTTTGTGTATCTGGGAGTACGCTCTTAATTTTCTACTAATTGAATTGGCGAACCAGTTGATATCACCATTCTCGCTGTCTATGTAGTTTTTGTCAGCAACTGAACTTCCTCCGTCAATTACCCAGACAGCGGAAGTGTTTTCGTCAATCTCAGAGAACCCTATAACATCTTCATTATTCTTAGTTTTAGATTCTGATTCGGAAAAATGATCAAGAATTTTCATGGTCCACCTTTTTCTTGCTTAGGGGGATGGAAAATATCCCTGCAGCCCCAATAAGCTCATTGATAATAGAGAAATTCCAATTAACACGCCAGTCATTAGTCGGAATATTTTTGTGTTGTCCATCAATATTATGTTTAGTACAGAGAATGAAAGCGAAAGTACGCCCCCGATACCGATGATGAGAAATAGAGCCTCTGTTGGTGGAAATTGTACTGAGGTATTGATGGATGCAAGTACAAAAGTAACAACCGCGATGAAAAAAGCAAGAATTTCAACCACATTAGTTCGGTTTTTTGATGCTTCGCTTTCGATTTTTTGAACTGCAGATTTTATCGAATTATCGATTTCATCGATCCTAGTATCGAGAATATGAATCTGTTTCTTTGATTCAATTTCAAGTAAAGTTGATGCGTAACTCTGAATTCGTAATACGTAATCAGAAATATCACTATTCTCTATATCGATTGATCTCTGAGCTGACGAAAGAGCTAAATCGTATTCGCCTATTGCAGATAACAAGCGAGCATTGGTTTGATAGAATTTCGCATATTTTGGTGATATTTGAATAGAGCGATTAATTATGGTTAGCGCGTCATCCATATGCCTGGTGAATATTTTTTCTTCAGGATATAGCTCTATCGCTTTTGCCACTAATTCACTAAAGGCATTTCCAAGAAAAGCATTTTCCTCATGCATCGAAGAAATTTTATAAGATACTCGAATACCTTGAATTAACTCAAATTGATTCGGGGAGTTTTTGTATGTTGCGGCATATAACTGGAAAAGATTTTGATTTGAAAATAAATCCGAGAATTTATTTATCAAATTTTCGACGTTATCATGATTTAAAAATCGTCTGTGATGTTGTAATAATATGCAAAATGATAGGAATCGAAATGATTCATTTTTTGAATTATCTTCTATCCATGAGTTTAATTTATAAATTGAAGCATTATAATCGTCAAGATTTTGATTTTTAATAGAGACGGCGATGTTTTTAATGTCATCGAGTTTTTCGAATATATTGCTATCACAGAGTTTATTTATGTTGCTTGTTAAATCCATGTGGGCTGCCCTAATATGTTAGAGATTGTTCTAGTTCCTGCGTATTCAGTGTATCTATAACTAATTTGCAAGATGGGTCTGGTTCCGAAATTTGAGCTAGAATCGTATGATTCCCATAATAATCTGGTAGGAAGAAAGCAAATTCGTCAATTCCTTCGGGATGCGGTTTGCGAACTCTCTCAATGTATCTCGCTGTGAAAGGTGTCGTTCTTAACCCATCGCCGGCGGAAAGCGGCGATTCTTATGCTTGTTGGTCGTTCCAGTTCTCGCCTCTCTGAAATTACGCTTGATCGTGGCCCAGCGTGGGCGCGGCGCAATGGCCGCCCGCTCCGTATCGCTGCGCTTTCCGTGTTGGCCATGTGCCCCACGCCCTGATCCGCAGGGCCCTCCGTTCCGCGCTTCCAGCAAGGAGGCGATGAACGAACGGAGAAACGATCATGACCAATACCTATCACGCGACGCCCTACGACATCTCGGCAACGGGCTTCTATTTCAGCAGCTATGACGACTATCTCGCCAAAGCGGCCGACCATCGGAATGCCTATGGTCAGATTGTCGAGGAGTTCGAGATCCAGTTTATCGACGGAGATGCTTTCGCACTCTTCGATGCCTTGGAAGTCACCCAGGCGACGCTCTCAGCTTGGTTCGACCAGTTTGAGGGCCTGGATGGCGACGAAGCACGCAAAGCCATCTATCTCGCTTCTCACGAAGGTTGCGCAATGGATCAGATTCTGGAGCAGCTGGAGGACGTCTATCTCTTCGAAGGCACTGCAACGGAATACGCTGAGAGCTATATCAAAGAAACTGGCTTGCTGGACCAGATCCCCGAGAACCTGCGTTTCTATTTCGATGTGGAGGCGTTCGCTCGCGACCTTCAGCTCGGCGATGATATCGCCGTTATCGAGATCGATGAGCGAAGCTTCGTCGTCCAGCGATGACCGGGCGTTCTCGGTCCCCGCCCAGCCAGTGGCTGGGCGGAAAATTTTTGTGCCCTAGCTCGTGTGACACTCGTTCGAGCAGTAGTAGCACCCGTTGGACTGCGGGTAGGTCTTCTTTGCCTCTCGCACGGCGGGGCCGCAGCTTGTGAATTCTCCGAGATATTTTCGGTTATGTTCCTCGGGCATGAATGAGCAACCGTGCTTATGCACCTCGTGATCGCCGTTATCTTGGGCGTTCTTGTTGACGTAATAGCGGGCCATCAGGCGTGTCCTCCAGTTTGAGGGTTGAGCACAACCTTAATCCGATTTTTGTTGGTATGCAGGGCGTCGAAAATTGCCCATCGAAACAGTTATTTACCCGTGCATACGATGGTATTTTGGGCGCGAATCTGCCAATTTCTGCGGATTCGTGACGGATGTCGGGTTGCGTCTTTCGGTTGAAGGCATAAGTATGAGGAAGGGCTAATAGCGCACTTATACATTGGGCGAGCCCAACATAGGTGCGCCGCTCTGAGAGCGGGGTAAAAAGGCGGAGGCAGCCGTGGCGATCTACCACCTGTCGGCGCAGATCATTAAGCGCAAGGACGGACGATCAGCGATCGTGGCTGCCGCATATCGCGCCGGCGAACGGCTCGTGGACCGCGAGACCGGAACTGTCGCCGATTATCGGAACAAGGGCGGGATCGTCCACACCGAGATCCGAACCCCGCAGAATGCTCCCGAATGGATGCAGGACCGCGAGACCCTCTGGAACGTCCTGGAGTACAAGAATCGGCGCGTGGATGCGCAGCTTGCCCGTGAGATGAATATCGCGCTACCGCGCGAGCTGCCGTTCGAGCAGCAGAAGGAACTTTTGCGCCGCTTTGTCGATGATCAGTTCGTGGCGCGGGGCATGGTCGCGGATCTCGCGATCCACCACGACGAAGAGAACAACAATCCCCATGCCCATGTGATGCTGAGCTTCTATGCCGTGAACGATAACGGCTTCCTGAAGACGCGGACCCGCGAGTGGAACAGCAAGGATTTCCTGACTGACACACGCGAGGCCTGGAGCGCCTATGCCAATCGGGCGTTGGAAGCCATGGGGCATGAGGAGCAGATCGATCACCGTACTCTGGAGGCCCAAGGCATCGATCGGATGCCGACCATTCATGAAGGACCGAAAGGCCGCAAGGCGCGGGATAAGGGATACCGCCCCGCCTCCAAAGTCATAGACATGCAGACCTATGCCGGTCGCCGTCGGCAGCTGAACTATCAGGAGCTGGATGAAGGCCGCACCCGCGCCCAGCAGAATGCGCGCATTCTTCAGTTCAATGAGCGCCAGGTCACGAAGCGCATCGCCGAGGCGTTCGATGCGGTCGATAGCTGGATGCGGCTGCGGTTCATGGAGGCGACGGTAAAGCGTGCCGGCACCCGTCTGCGCGATGCGCGACGGGCGCGCCGATCGGCGGACGGCTCCATCCGGTTCTGGACCAAGGTGCTGAAGAGCCGCCAAAGGGCATCGAGAGTCGAGCGTGTGCTCCGCAATCGGCCCTGGCGGGTGAAGCGGCAGGTTCAGCTCATCGGCATTGCCGAGAAGAAGCTGAAACAGGCGAAGCGGCGCTATGCGATTGCACGCCAGCAGGAACTCTCAGCAGACCGGGACTATCGGCGCGGGAAGCTGGCGCTTGGCCGAGACCGGCAGGAGCGCCACGCGCGGCGGCGCCGATCGGTGGCGCGATGGACTGGCCTCATCAGTCGCGTGGCGCCGCATGAGATCCGTTTGGATCGCATGCCGGAAGGTAAGCAGGATCCGCGTTGGCCGAAGGTCATGGGCTGGCTGGCCGAGGCGAGCCAGAGGCAACCTGTCCGTCAGCCTCCAGCGGCTGCAAATGATGAGCGGCCGGGGGCCGGTATCCCACCCAAACCCGCCCCGGTGGAAGGCGCTGGAGAGGAAGACGGAATCAGCTCGGTGTCTGCGGCGTTGGCGGCGCGGGATGCGCTGGAGCAGCAGCGCGGGCGCATGGAGCGTATGGAACGGCTCCGAACAAAGGCGATGCAGCTGGAGCACGCCGTTGCGCAAGGTGTGGTGTCGTCGGAGGAGCTGCAGGCCGTAGAAGCAGAGCGTGCGGAATTGTCTGAAGCGGCCGGTGGTGAGGATGCCTGGGCGCGCGAGGGCGAGCTGAAATCTGCCTACAACGAGGCGTTAGGGCGGCTGGACGTGTCAGAGGTGCAGAGTGCCGAGATCAGTGAGGAGGATCGGGAGCTGCTGTTGGCGGCGAAGCGCCGGCAGGAGGCCAAAGCTCAGCGGCAGGATCAGCGTCACAAGATGCATCATGTGCACCGGCATAAGATCAGTTAGCTTTCCTCGGTAACCTCCTTGGGTCGGTTCCCCTCGGAAATAGAAAGCCAGCTTCCCACCGAAGCAATGACGGCTTCTCCTGATCCCGCCTGTTTGTGCCCGTGTGGGATGCGTAGCTGCGCTGGCGTCAAGGGGCGCTGCGCTCAAGCCCTTGACCCGCTTGCGCCGCATCCCCTTCTCACGGCACAGCGGGACCCAGACGAAGCAAATTGCATGATCGTGGAGGTTAAACCTTCCAATCGTCGTCAATGGTCGAGAGGCCAATCGGCATGATCAATCCTGCGCCGTCATCCTTGCTGTTTAAACGCTCCTCGCGATGCACTGCCAAAGACAGATAAATGATCGATGCGCGAACAAGCTTTAGGAGGCGCAGCGTTTTGGCCGCGAAAGCCTCTTCGGGCATCGTATATACAAAGCCCCCGCTTTCGTGCGGTTCGCTCTCATCGTGGAAGTGATCGTCTGTGAGCTTGAGGTAGCGGTGTTCCAGATAATTGCGCACGCCGTCAATCATCTGAGCGTCGGGTTCCATTGTTTTGGTCGCCCCTTTGTCGAAAAGGTCTTTCGACAACCAGAAAAGGCCCCGTAGTGGCCAGTTCTCGCGACGGCCAAGCTGTTCAGGAAGTAGGCGAGCTTATCGAATATCGAGTACGACGCACGAAATGCCGCTCTCATCCGCTCGCTGCGGAAGGAGTGCACTGGGAAGTCCAGCGTGTTGTAGAGCAAGACCTCTCGATCAGAATAATGCTGCTCGCGGCTTCGTTGCGCCTCATAAAACATGAACCTTGCCGAGACGAACTCCTGCTTGATCTGATTGAAAAAGCCAATGATTGCCGGCGGCTTCCAGTCCGCTTCATTCCTGAAGGTCATGTTTGGCAGTGTGAGCACGTCCGCCGCGGCGATAGATCGTGCTCCGAGGTCATTGAGCGGGTTCAGGAACAGCCTGTGAGACAGGCACCAGGAGCGATAGGCCTGCTCTTCTCCCGTTTCACCCAAACTAAAGCTATCCAGATCAACGGATTCTCGAATCTCATCAACAGGAATGATGGATGAGATAAACTTCATTTGTTCGTGAAACCCATGAATCACAGAGTCATGGCCCTCGCTTTCGTAGATTGCCTGACCGCTGAGCGCGGAGCGATATCCATCGTGGGATTCAAGGAGCAGGACTCCGGCGTGGCCCGGGTCATATACGGCGCGCCCATAATGGGAGAACCCAAGCGCACGATTGCCGATCGCCATTGCGAACCGTGGCTCGATAGCGAGCGCTTGATCCCAGGCCTCAATGGCTTCGATAAATCGACCTGCTGTGTCTAAGCCATTTCCGAGATTTGTCAGGATCTGACATTGGCGAAACGGTGGAAGGTCTCTGAAAGCCTCATGCCGGGTAGCCCTGCGCAGCGAGAGAATTTCTTCTTGGAGGGCCGGCTGATCCCAGTTCCATGTGTCTGTCTGGTTTTCCGTCGGTCTTAAGGCAGACCATGCATTGGCCCTGAAATAGTGGAGCAACGCGCTGTCGGTCGGAGCGAGAGGGCGCGCGTCCAGTTCATCGATCAGAACTCTGGCTGCTTCGCTAAGCTCATGGTCCCGCTCGTCTTGCGCCTGATCGATCAGTAGACTGATCTTGTGCAGTGCCTCGCTGTCCGAGAGTCCGTTGATATTGAGTTTTTCCATGTGATATTCCAGTAATTGAGGCAGCTTCTAATAATATTAACAATTTTTCGTTGCAAAATGATAAGTAATACTTTAGAACTCCAAAACTCAATGGCGCGGGGTGGAGCAGCTTGGTAGCTCGCAAGGCTCATAACCTTGAGGTCGGCGGTTCAAATCCGTCCCCCGCAACCAATTTTACTTATTTCCATTGTCTTTTGTTCTGCGGTGATTAGGCGATCTATTCACCGCATTTCTTGCGGCGAATAGAGGCGGATAATTAAATTGCTTGCGTAAAGTGACCAAAAACGGTACTTTCTGCAAGTGATTTCGGAAAATTCGATGCTCAAAGCGCAAGATTTTATCACCAACCTCATGTCGGTTGGTCGGTACAACTTTACCATAGATCAGCTCGCGCAGTCGCTGAACCTCAATGAGGTTGCCGCTCGCAAAGCCTTGGCGCGATTATCTAAGCGCGGGGAGATCGCATCACCCGCACGTGGCTTCTATATCGTCGTTCCTCCGGAATACCGCCGTCTGGGCAGTCTGCCGGCGGATCAGTTCATTCCCGACCTTATGCAACACGTGCGGCAGCCCTATTATGTGGGCCTGCTATCCGCTGCCGAATATCACGGTGCAGCGCATCAGCGCCCGCAGACGTTCCAGGTGATGGTGGAAAAGAACCGGCGCCCGATCGCTTGCGGCAAGGTGAAGGTCAACTTCATTGCCCGGAAGAACCTCAAGGAGGTTCCCGTAGTCAACAGCTTCAGCACTCAGCGCGGGCCCATCCGAGTTGCTTCTGTGGAAGCCACGGCGCTGGATATCGTCGGATATCCGCAGCACGCCGGCGGCCTCGATAATATCGCAACGATACTGGAGGAGTTATCCGAGAAGCTTGATCCACAGAAACTCGTCGAAGCGGCAAAATCAGCGCCGATCTCATGGGCGCAGCGCCTTGGTTATCTTCTGGAGCATGTTGGTGCGGAGGGTGTCACAGGCCTGCTTCAGGATTATGTGCGCACGCACGCCAAGCAATATACGCCCCTTCTGCCATCCTCCGATGACCCGGAAGCGGGACGTGATAAGACGTGGAAGATCGTCATTAACGCAGAAGCGGAAAGCGAAGCATGATCCCGCGCGACTACATCACAGAATGGCGGAGCGAAGCGCCCTGGGTGCAGGATGCGCAGGTCGAGCAGGATCTGGTGATTAGCCGCGCGCTGGTGGAGATCTTCTCTCATCCGCATTTAAAAGAGGCGCTGGCGTTTCGTGGTGGAACCGCCCTTTACAAGCTGTTCCTCAAACCAGCCGCTCGATACTCCGAAGACATCGATCTGGTGCAGGTCACGGCCGGGCCGATCGGCGAGACCATGGACGCTTTGCGGGAAGTGCTCGACCCATGGCTTGGCGAGCCCCGCCGCAAGCAAGGCGAAGGCCGTGTCACGCTTACCTACCGGTTCGAGTCCGAGGATCGGCCACCACTGCCGCTTCGCCTCAAGGTCGAGATCAACTCCCGAGAGCACTTTGCGCATTTCGGATTTATCGAGGTGCCCTTTTCAACCAAGTCGCGCTGGTTCGAGGGAGAGGCATCTATCAAGACCTACAGCCTGAATGAACTCCTCGGAACCAAGATCCGCGCGCTGTATCAGCGCCGCAAGGGACGTGACCTGTTCGATCTGGCGATTGCCCTACAGCAGCCGGATGCAGAACCGGCGCAGATGGTTGAAGCGTTTCAGGCCTACATGGCATCCGATGGCGGACAGATCAGTCGAGCCCAGTTCGAGCAGAATCTGATCACGAAATTATCCAACGCTGCCTTCTCGACGGATATTGGACCCCTTCTGTCCCAGCAGGCGGACGAGTGGAATATTGCGGCTGGTGCGGAGCTGGTGATGCGTGAGGTTATCGCGCTGCTTCCCGGCGAGCCCTGGCAAGGAGTTGAGCAAGATGACTGATAGCTGGTGGCCAGCTCCGCTCGCTCATATTCCCAACGAGACACCTTGGGAACACGAGAAGGTCGTAGTTGCGGAAATTCGCAGCTTTGAAGATTCCCCATACCCCGGACAGCGTCGTCTGTTTTCGGCGCTCATCCCAGCGGACGAACTGGAAAATTCAGGAGCAGAACTTAGCGATATTGATTTTCAAGTTAGCACCAGTGGCCCTCATCCGGTTTATGACGCTGAAACGGCCTATGTGCCGAAATTCTGGGTAAGTGCTCCAAAAATGCCAAGTGAGCGGTATGAGCCGCTCATTTTGGCATGGACATCACATGATAAGACCGCGTTGTGGCCGGACCCCGGTTTCTTGATGACGTATGGATTAGTTCAACGTCCGGTCCGCGACGGAGGCCTAGTTTGGGATGATCCCGAAGCTCCCAAGACCGATATCGTTTTCGCAAGCGCGCCCGCGATATGGGATTCTCCGCGATATACACAACACGCGCACGTCTCAATCGCTAAAGATTATCTCCAGGACTACCTAACACTCCGCAATATGGTCCTCGTTCATATCTACTGGGAGCAGCGCTGGGCCAAAATCGACGACGATATTGAGGCAAAACTGGGCAATGAGAGCGCGGTTGACCTGACCTGTGACGGGTTGACGGTTCACATCGGGCGCGCCGTAAATGACAAGAGCAAGATATTTGCCCAAGTTTGGGGCCATAGAATAGTCGGTCGTCCAAGCAGCTTACCCATCACGGAAGATCCGCTCGACTCTGAGGGCTTAGACTGGCCTGGGATCGAATATCCGGTTACCAACGCGGCGGCTCAATCATCGGGACTTCTCGCCTCCGTATATGTGGATGACGCTGTTTTGGCGACCTATGAGGGACGCCCCCAATATGAGATTCATCCCGAAAGCGGATCAGTTTCGCATGGCTTTCAGTGGAGCGTTGGTAATTGCAATCGTGTAGGAAGAAACACGATTCAGATCGAATTGAAGAAACTCTATGAGGGAAACAGGCCAGAGGTCATTCGACACTGGCATGGCTTCGCCGTTGCGCCACCGCCCCGAGATGCTTTTCCAAAAATTTTGCAGGAACCCAACATTGGTTCCCGAGCGAAAGATCTGGTGTGGGCGTTCATCGAGCTAGGCGAGCGACTGGCAGATTTAGCCGGAGCGGCCGGTCTTAGTGGCCTTGAAGAGGAGAAATTTGTCGGATTTAGCGGACCTGTTCTGGAGTACCACGGCTGGTGGAAGCCCCCCAGCATTGAAAAGATCGCACGGCATGTCCCGTTGGGCCTGTCACTGGACAGCTTCCTAGAGAGGTGTTCGTCGCTTAACGAGTTTTTGATTGAAGGCATGAACGAGAAAAGTCTCCGATCTCTTTTGACCGCGATCGGAGTTCCCAAGGACGAGCTAAGCAATCTGCGCCCGCTAAAACTTCTCGATAAGATCGTTGTAATTGCGCAGGTCGCAGATCAAACCGGGCTCGGTATCGACGGGGGGATAGCGGAAATCCTCGAACGGATCAAAACAGACGGCACGTCTCCTGAGCGCCCTATTGACCATCTTTTCGCTCTGTATGATCTGCGAATTGCCGCTACGCATAGCGCCACCGACAAGCCTACAAAAGTGATGGCGACGCTTGAAGATCGGTTCGGGATAACGCCAGGCGAAGAAGGCAGCGGTTACGGGCTCATACTGGACAAGGTTTATGATGCCCTGATCGCTGAAATCACCGATGCAGCTACCAAGGTACGAGGGCTCAGCTCATGAACGGGATGCCCGCAACAAACCTAGATTGTGCCCAGTATCGTGCCCATATGCCCAGTTTTCCGAGAGAAATGTTAAATAAAACAATGAGATACGAAATTACATATCCGTCTCATAACCTGAAGGTCGCAGGTTCAAATCCTGCCCCCGCAACCAACATTATCAAGGCCTTAGACGCTAACGCGCTAAGGCCTTTTCTGCGTCCGGAAGCATGCTGGAAGCAGCATTCACGTTCGTTGGTTGAGTCCCTATTGTCCTCGGCGAGATCGCCGGCGGACGAGAGGATGGCCGCCGCCGTGCGGTATCGCATGCGGTCCTCGTAACCTGGCGGCACCTTGAAGGAAGCCGCCAGCGGATTGAGACGGATCCACCCAGCCGCCACGGCACGCAGATGTCTCCGCCGGCGCTTCCAGCTCGCGACCGCCTGCCGCTCTTCCCGCGAGCGCTCATGACGAGGACGATTGGACCGCACGGCATCCGGAGCCTGGAGTCCGTCCGCAAAGAGCATCAGGCCGCGAGCCAGCATGTCCGGGGCGAGCGGATTCAATTGGCCCGGCGCGAGACGATCTGCTCTCGAATATGTTCGGTGTTCTTGGCATTCCGATGCGGGTTCATTCGAGCCTCAAGATTGGTTGACCGGGTGGCGCGCGCCTCCAGCCTTCCGGCCTCACCTCCAATGAATAGCCTCTTTAGAAGTCACAGCTAGTCGGGGTTGCGCAGCTCGATTTGGGGTGTGTCCAGTTTATGGCTAGAGTCGCGTGATGGCTGCGCCGGATCCTTTTGCTTTTTATCGCCGTGCACGCGACAGCGGTCGCAATTCACTTTTTGAGGGGAGGCCGCAGTAGGATATTGGGGAAGACTCAGAAGCCATCACTCATGCCAGATTTTATATCGGCGCCGTCAATCGAGAACGGCTTGTTCTTGATTGCATTCTTGAGCTTATAGATCACCTCACGCGGAAGTACGGCCAGCGGTCTTCAGTAAAGTCTGCTCCATCGCTTTGACGTGAGTCTTAAAACCGTGCTTCCGCGCATAAATTTCGTAGCCACCTGAGGCCAGCTTGTCGCGAAGCGCGCTGTCCGATGCCACACGACGAATACATTCCATGTACGCATTGATGTCGCCGACTGGGAATAAAAGCCCGGTCTCTCCGTCGATGACGGTCTCAGGTATCGGACCGAAATCGCTTGAGATCACGCACGTTTTCCGCGCCATGGCTTCCAAAATTGATACAGTTATCAGGTCGTCGTTCGTCGGGAAGACGAGGGCGTCGACATGGGCCAGATAGGCGTCGACCTCGTCGGGTCCCAGCACGCCGAGAAAATGCACCTGGTTTGCAATGTGCTTTTCCTCGGTAACTCGCATTTTGAGGCGCGCGGCGAAATCGGGGTTTACAGAATCCGAGCCCGCCATGAACACGTGAATGTTCGGGTCGTTGAGGTAATCGAGTGCGGCTGCCGTGAGATGCTGCCCTTTGCGCGGATCAATCCAGCCGAGCTGAAGCAATGTCGTGGTGTTCGGAGGCAGGGAGAATGGCCTCTCGCGACGGTCAACTCTTGCTTTGATGCCGTAAGGTATGACCTCGAATTCTCTCGTTCCGAGATAGGGGGCGTAAAGCTCCTCCGCCTGCCAGCGTGTCGGGAAGACAACGCTATCGGCAAGCCTGATGCCGTCAGCGAGGAATATCCCCTGTTCGATGCCCCGGCGACCGGCTGTGGGCTCATGGACCCATAGGACGGATGGGATCTTTCCACCCATCTGAACGATGTGATGGCCGCCGTACAGCGTGTTCGCGAGGAGCAGATCGAAGTCCCTCGGCGTGGCCGAACTGACCACGCGTATGCCTGCTTTCTCGTAGTCCAGGACGAGGGCTTTTTCGACAGTGTCTCCTTCAGGCCCGAGAACCGTTATATCGTGCCGTTCCGCCAGCGCTTCGAGCAGCCTGAACAGCAGCAACGGAGCACCGGAATAGTCGAGCCGGTGGCAGGTGGCGAGGATGCGCAATATTTTGGACAATGCGTTGGTGGTTCCCGATGAATTGTCTAGGGCTCGAAGAGCGTCTCTGCCGCGATCCCTGCATGTGCCGCAATGCCGCGTTACGTAGTGCCGAGCATTCGTAACCTGTCATTCCTGTACCGTAAATGAAACCCGATCGAAGAGGGCCGCAAGGCGTGTCTCGGTGCCTGACCGCCTGCGTCCGTCGCGTCTTTGTGCAGGGTTAAACGCAAGGCAGAATTCTTGCGGGTTTTTCAACCTTTGAAAGAAGATCATGATTCTAAACGGATTCTATCGCGCCGCGATTTGGGCTGCAATCCAGCCGCGAAAAGTACTGATTTCTGCTCCTGAATACAAAAAGGTGCCATTCGTGATTCGGTTAGTCTCTTAAAATCAGCTGCTTATCGGATCGCCTTGAGAACAGGTGAGGAGTGTTAACAAGAGAAATTCACGTTAACCATTCCTTTACCTTGACCGGTTTTTCGGAATCGTCGTAGCTCTGTATTAGTATCGGATGGTGACGATGCATCTAAAAATTTAGATAAATTCGGGGCTGGCGTGACGGGATCGGGGGCAGCGACGGCGGGGGCGGAACGCGGGGGCATCAGGTCTCTGGCGGCGCTGTTTGCGCTCATCGGTTTCCCGGTGCCGGCGCATCGTCTCCGCCATGAGCTCGGGATGCCGGAAGAGCAGGCGACGGCGGAGGATCTGCTCGCCGTGGCGCGCCACTTCGAGTGCGCGGCGGCGGTCAGGACGATGCCGGCCGGCAAGCTCGTGTCGGCGCGGCTTCCCGCAATCGCGGAACTGAAACGCGGCGACAACCTTTCCTTCGTGCTCGTCGGTCGGGCGAGCGCCGACAAGGTGCTGCTAACGGATCCCGAGAGCGGCAAGCCCGCGACCTGGGATCTCGGCGAGTTCGAGCGCCTCTATTCCGGCCGGCTGATCGAGATCTCGCCGCCGCGGACGCAGGAAGCGGACGAGCGGCGGCCGTTCGGGCTCTCCTGGTTCCTGCCGATCCTGCTGAAATACAAGCATCTCGTCGCCGAGGTCGCGATCGCCTCCTTCCTGCTGCAGATCTTCGCGCTCTCGACGCCGCTCTTCTTCATGCTGATCATGGACAAGGTGCTGAGCACCGGCGCGCTGACCACGCTCGACATCCTCGCCATCGGACTGCTCGCCGTCGGGATCTTCGAGTTCGTCATGGGCGTGCTGCGCGGGCGGCTGATGTCCTTCGCCACGCACAGGATCGACGTGGAGCTGGCGGGGCGCTTCTTCCGCCATCTCTCGACCCTGCCGGCGAGCTTCTTCGCCAGCCGCCAGACCGGCCGGACGACGCAGCGCGCGCAGGAACTGCAGCAGATCCGCTCGTTCCTGACCGGCTCGGCGCCGACCGCGATCATCGACCTGCTGTTCTCCATCGTCTTCCTCGGTGTGATCGCCTATTTCGCGCCCTTCCTCGCCCTGGTGGTCGGCATCGGCATGGTGCTGATCTTCGCCGTCTACGGGGTGATCACGCCGGTGCTGAAGAAGCGGCTGATGTCGCGCGCGACCGGCATGACGGAGAACCAGGGCTTCCTGGTCGAGACCGTGTTCGGCATGGAGACGGTGAAGAGCCTCGCGGTCGAGCCGGCGCTGCAGCGCTCCTGGGAGCGGCAGATGGCGGACCAGACGGTCTGGGGCGAGAAGAGCGAGAAGCTGACGCAGAATGCCAACCAGCTCGTCACCCTGATCAACCGCGTCGCCGTCGTCGTCACGCTCTATCTCGGCGCCCGCTTCGTCATCGACGGCTCGATCAGCGCGGGCCAGCTCGTCGCGGTCAACATGATGACCATGCGCGCGCTGGCGCCGGCCCAGCGGGTGGCGCAGATGTGGAACCAGCTGCAGCAGGTGCTGCTCGCGGTCTCCCGCCTCGGCGAGGTGATGAACGCGGTGCCGGAGCCGAAGACGACGAGCTCTGCGGCGCTGCCGGACATCCGCGGCCGGGTCGAGTTCCGCGGCGTCTCCTTCCGCTACGGCGAGGACAGCCCCGAGGTGCTGGAGGATGTGAGCTTCACGATCCAGCCTGGCGAGGTGGTGGCGGTGGTCGGCCCGTCCGGCTCCGGCAAGAGCACGATCGCCAAGCTGCTGCAGCGGCTCTACTGGCCGCAGAAGGGCAAGATCCTGGTCGACGGCGTCGACCTCGCGCTGGTCGATCCGGCCTGGCTGCGCCGCCAGGTGGCGCATGTGCTGCAGGATCCGTTCCTCTTCAACCGCTCGATCCGCGACAATATCGCGGTCGCCGATCCGACCATGCCGATGGAGCAGGTCATGGAGGCGGCGAAGCTGACCGGCGCGCACGATTTCATCCTCTCGCTGCCGAACGCCTACGACACGGTGATCGGCGAGCGCGGGGCCAAGCTCTCGGGCGGCGAGCGCCAGCGCATCGTGCTGGCGCGGGCGCTGGCGACCAACCCGCGCATCCTGATCCTGGACGAGGCGACCTCGGCGCTCGACTTCGAGGCGGAGCGGCTGATCCAGGAGCGGATGGGGGAGATCTGCGCGGGACGGACGGTGATCGTCATCACGCACCGGCTGTCGTCGGTCCGGCGCTTCAGGCACATCCTCGTCGTCGAGGACGGGAAGATCACGGAAAAGGGCGGCCACGAAGAGCTGCGCACGAGGGAGGGCTGGTACGCGAGGATGGACGCCTTGCAGAACCGGCAGAACGAGGAGCGGCAGGGCGCCGCATAGCGCCCGGTCATTGGGGAAATCCCGCATTCGCCCGGCGGCTCCGGGCGGCGGCGGCAGAGTTGGGGACGGCATGGCGGAAATCGCCCGCATAGTGCCAAGACGGATCTCGGCGGAAGAGCTCGCCCGTGAACGCGCGGCGGCGGGCGATGCGTCCGTGCATGCCCCCGCTGCCGGCGCCGGAGCGGAGGGCGCGGTTCCCGAGGCCGCTGCCGCTGCACTCCGGGCTGCCGCAGCGGGTGGCACGCCGCCCGGGACCCCGGCGATTCCTCCCGCTGCGGCAAGTGCCGGCGGCGGCGATGCCCTCGGCCATGACGATCTGAAGGACCTGCACGACGCCTTCCTCGCCAGCCGGGTCGAGGCGGCGGTCGCGCCGCCCTCGCGGCTGCTGCTCACCCTGCCCGCCATCATGGCGGGGATGCTGCTGCTCGCCGGGATCTGGGCCTGGTTCGGCCATCTCGACATCGTGGTCGCGGCACCGGGCAAGATCGTGCCCGGCGGCAAGGTGAAGGTGGTGGAAAGCAGCCTGCCGGGCATCGTGCGGATGATCCATGTCGAGGACGGGGCCCATGTGCAGGCCGGCGATCCGCTGCTCTCGCTCGACCCGACGGAGAGCGGCGCCGATCTCGAGAAACTGACCCGCGAATGGACGGCGGCCCGGCTCGACGTCGCCCGGCACGAGGCGCTGATCGGTGCGGCGGCGCTTGCGGGTGGCGGCGCGCCGCTCGCACCGGACGAGGTCTTCGCGATGCCGGAAGGGGCGGCGGAGCACGAGGTTGCGGAGGCGCTCGCGGTGCTGCGGGCGGAATGGGCGGCGCTGACGGGCGAGCGCGAACGGGCGGCGAAGGACGCGGCCCGGGCGCGCGCGACGCTGGCCTCGCTCCGCGCCGAGCAGGCGAAGGTCCGCGCCGTCCTGCCGCTCTTGACCGAACGGGTCGCGGGCCAGCGCATCCTCTTCGAGAAGCAGCTGACACAGAAATCCGTCTATCTCGAGCACGAGCAGGTGCTGCTGGAGACCCAGCACCAGGCGCTGATCCTGGAAAGCCGGATCGCGGAGGCGACGGCGACCCTCGCCAGCGCGGAGGCGACGGCGGCCAACCTGCTGCTCGCCTTCGAGGCGGAGACGCAGCGCAAGCTGAACGAGGCGCGGCAGCGGGAAAGCGCGGCCGGCCAGGAACAGATCAAGGCGCGCGACCGGGTCGGCCGCCTGACCCTTGCCGCGCCGGTCGCGGGCGAGGTGACCGGCCTCGCCGTGCACACGCTCGGCGGCTATGTGCAGCCGGGCACGGCGCTGATGCGCATCGTGCCGGAGGAGGCCCGCCTCACGGTCGAGGCGACGGTGACCAACCGGGATATCGGCTTCATCGAGATCGGCCAGCGCGCGGCGGTGAAGGTCGATGCCTTCAACTACATGCGCTACGGCAGCATCGAGGGGAAAGTCGTCAGCCTCAGCGCCGACGCCGTGGTGCCGCAGGACGCGAACAACGCCGCCGGCGCCCCGGGCGCGGCGACCAGCGGCCCGCAGGCGGCGCCGCAGATGCTGTCCTACACCGCACGGATCGAACTGGAGCGCGAGCATCTCCGCGTCGACGGACGGGACGTGCGTCTGGTGCCGGGCATGTCGGTGACGGCAGACCTGCTGACGGGGGAAAGACGGGTGTTGGAATACGTGCTGCAGCCGGTGCTGCGCTATGCACGCGAAGGGATGCGAGAACGATGAGTCTTTTTGATGAAGCATATAAAGGAAGTTATACGCTTTATGAGTTTCTCCATGAAGGCGCATTTTTTGTTTTAATATTAATATATTTTGCTTATGGGGTTAAATTTTTTTCAGATTTAGTTAATAAGAAATTCTCAAAGTATTGGTTTATTTGCATGTTGGCGTCCCTTTTATTGATTTCGTGTTTTTCAAAAAGGGAGGGGTTTGAATTTGTTTTGGAGGATATAAATTACATATTTATAAGGTGGGTAATTTCTGTATTCTTTTGCTTTGTTTTATCGCCGTTTAATTGGTTGGTGGTCAAGTTACTTCGAATTCGATATGGGCCGTAATTGAAAAATATTGGAATATAATTTTCTTATTTTAGTGGAGAATGTCGTGACCGACTCAAACAATGATTCTGCAAATGAAGCTGTTCAAAATCTTTCTGATGCGGGGAAAGCAGTTCTAGAGGTATTGAAGACGCCGGCGACGACTAATACTCTAATTGACAGTGTTAATGGTGGACTTCCTATCGGTATCGAGAAGTTACCTAAACTTAATAATCCTAATCTTTTAAATTTTAGCCGTAGGGCAGGTTACGCTGGTGTCGCGTTCGGCGCGGCATTTGATGCGGTGGAGGAATATGGAGAGATTTCAAATGCTGTTGATCCGATGCGTGAATGGATCGGAGGTGCTGCCAGGATCGTTGCTTCTAACGCGTATGCCTTAGGCGGTGAAGTTGTCGTTATTGGTTTGACAGGAGCTGCTGCCACAGCCGGGACAGCGGCTGGTGGGCCTTTGGGTGGTGTCGTCGCCGGCGGTACGACATTTATTTACGGTTCAAAATTCGTAGCTGATACAGCAAATGGTGTTGGCTTGGCCGCAGAGCAGGCCGCAGAGTTTATATATGATTTGTTTGTGTCGTCGGATGCAACTGGGCAGCCGGTTGAGGCACCTCAAGCGTTTATTGTATTTGATAAGGAAACATTTGTTGGTGCCTTTGGCTCGGTTGATAATTACCTTGGTCAGGTTGCTGCTAATGTTGGTCATTGGCAAAATGCTGCCTCATATTGCGAGGCAAGTGAGGGGTATTTATTTCCGGAGCTGGCAACGGGAAGTGGAAGCGATTCCGTTTCGGGAGGGGCTGGAAATGACAGTATTTATGGCGGCGAGGGGAATGACGCGATTGAAAATCCTGTCAATGTCGGCTTCGATTCGCGTTTTAATTTTGGTCTTGGCGGGAATGATCTGACGAATGCGCAGAATGTAGTCTCTGCATTGTTTGGGGACAGGGTTCCTGTCAGGGATTTTTTTCTAAGTAATATTATTGACAATAGAAATGGGAATTTGGAAGGCAGTCTGAATGATTATTTCGCTGCCTCATTCGGAGAGTCTTATGGCAGTGGTGCCTACGAAGCAGGCCCTAGGTATTTTATTAGAGACGGCGGCAACCAAAATTTCTTGGTCGAGGTTGGTTCAATTAATCACCCTGTGTTTGGTGAAGTCCCGACAATAACGCGTTACAAATTTACCGGGCGTCTTGATTCTGGCCAGTCGGTTTGGGAGCGTTCCTCGACGGAAATGCGAATTCCAGGCGCGCCCGGAGAAAACCCGACAGTCTTGGGAGTGAAATTCAGCGACGGAAGAGTTGTTGAAGAGCGGGTTCTTAATTCAGAGTCAGGCAAAGTAGATATCGATTACTTTAATTATGACTCGGAAAATCAGGTTCTTGTTAAGCAAAGTAACCCCGAAGAGCAATCGATAGAATTCGATTCAGTTGACGGAGCACAATTCGCGGTCGGGTTTGCAGCAGGCGTTATTACCTCGCTGGTAAATTTCGACGATCCTGCAGTCGAGCTTGCTTTTAACTCCGCAGTAAATTCCCTTGCCGGCACGGTTGCCTCGATAATCGACAAGAATTTTGATAACATTACAAGCAACGATATCAGCGCAGAAGCTGCTCTCAAGGAGTTTGGGGCGGCTTTCGTCAATGCTGCGGCCGTCGCTGGGGCGAGTTACCTCGGCGGTCGATTAGGCAGCGAGATCGGCGAGGAACTCGCGGGAGAAATTGGCGCCCGGTATGGCCGCTTTATAGGTAGTGCAGCCGGAGGGCATGTAGCTCGGTCGCTTCTGAGTGGCGATTTCTCGAAGAATCTCGTCAGTAGCGCGAACATAACCACCAGCGTTGCTGCCGCAGCCGTCGGTTTTGTCGTTTCAGAACTCGGAAACGTATTGGATATCGATACAGGCGCAACCAATGCGATGTCTACTGCGGCCTCTACCATTACATCGCTGATGCTTGCCGGTGCTCCAACGGGCCTGACGATCGGTTTTGCTGTTGCCTCTTTTGCGGTGGTCGCTGCTCAGGAGTTCTTTGCGGAAAAGCCGTTGGCGTCGGTGAGCCTCGGGTTCGACAATGATGGGGAACTAGGCCTTCTCTCATATACCGTCAGGGATGATGGGCCCATCCAAAGCCTTGAGAACATGGCGAGCAGCGTTGCAAATATCGTGAATGAAGTGCTCGCAGTAGCGAGTGCGGAGGCGAACAGTCTGCATCTTTACGATATGGGAGTGAATTTCAGAGAGGACGAGTATATCGCGTCATTCGTCCGTCACGACGATTTCTATGATGAACTCTTTTACGTCCCTACAAACGAGGATGGAACCGAGGGTCATTTCGAGCGACAGAATGATCTGGTTAAAAATCCCGACTACCGCCCGCCGAATGAAAACGATGACGGATTTGGTACACAGTTCATCCCGCGCGAATATTATCTGGTCGACCCGGAGACAGGAGAACGTGTCGTTGGCGAGAGCGCGCTGGAAGAGGCGGCTGAGAAAAAGTACGAGATTCATAAGCAAAAATACAATGAAGCACAATCTACGACCGGTGATAACGATATCCCAGGTCTTGATGTGGTCCGGAGTACCGCGCTTCTGCGAGAAGATCATGAAGATGCGGACGACGAGCCATTAACTATCATTGACAGCATGGTCATCGGGACTCTGAAGGGGCTGGAATATACGAGTGGCAGTCCGTTTGTTTTGAAGCTCATTCAGAGCACCGAAGATGATACTTCGATAGCATCTTTCCTCGTCGACCTCACGACCACCCAATTGTTTGAAAATTACCTTCTCAATCAGGCAGAAATTGACGCTATCCGTCAGAATGACGCTGGTAGCGAAATTGCGAACCAGTGGGAAAGCGTCATTTCGCGCGCCGAGGAGCTTGGATTAACAGAAGTGTCAATGAGGGACGCGATCACTTGGTGGGCAACTGCCTCTCTTCGGGTCCCGCAAAGAGACTACGATCTTGAAAAAACACTGACGGAGACCTCTGGGGGGAGCGAAGCCAACATTCTGACTGGTACCGACGGACGTGACATTATCTACGGTAACGAATCGGATGATACGATTTACGGCGATATCGGCAGTATTTATACGAAAGGCGCAGCTGATACTCTCTATGGCGGCCAAGGCAATGATGTTGTCTATGGCAATCGCGGCGACGACGATCTGCACGGCAATCTCGGCGACGACTTGCTTTATGGTGGTCAGGGGCTCGATGTTATCAATGGCGGCGGTGGTCACGATACAGCCTACGGAAACGACGGCTGGGATACGGTCTCGGGCGGTGAGGGCAATGACTTGCTCTATGGCAACCAAGGCTCGGACGATCTCTTCGGCAACAACGGGAACGACACGCTTTACGGCGGCAAGGATGGCGACTGGATCGACGGCATGGCCGACGATGACGTTGCTTACGGTGGTCTCGGAGGCGACAAGGTTTTCGGCGGCAGCGGAAACGACACGCTCCACGGAGAATACGACGATGACACCGTTTCCGGCGGCGATGGCGATGACCTCATATACGGCAACCAGCAGGACGATTACCTCGCCGGTGACGATGGCGATGACACGCTCTACGGCGGGCAGGACGACGACACGCTGAAGGGCGGCGCGGGGGCCGATGTGCTCTATGGCGGCGAGGGCGTCGATGCGGTGTCGTACGAAGACAACGACGTTGCGATCTACGTGAATCTCGACGGTAGTACGCCGACCATCACCGGCGGCAACGCCGCGGGCGACACTTTCCATGACATCGAGGGTGCGGTCGGGACGAACTTCGACGACACGATGCACGGCAACGGTGTTGCCAACCACTTTGAAGGCGGTGCGGGCAATGACACGGTCTATGCGCGCGGCGGAGCCGATACGGTCGATGGCGGGGCGGGGGACGACGTTCTCTATGGCGGCTTCATCGTCGAGGACAGCGTCAACGGTGACGACCACGCCTCCGACAGCCTGAACGGCGGTTCCGGCAACGATCTCGTCTACGGCAACCACGGCGACGACCTCCTCTCCGGCGGCGAGGGCGTGGATACGCTCTATGGCGGCGGCGAGAACGACCTGATCTACGGCAACCAGGGCACCGATCTGATCGTCGGCGGGGAAGGCAACGACCGGGCCTTCGGCGGGCAGGACGAGGACACGATCCTCGGCGATGCCGGCGACGACACGCTCCAGGGCAACATGGGCGCCGACCAGGTCTTCGGCGGGACCGGCAACGACGTGGTCTACGGCAACCAGGGCGACGACACGGTCTCCGGCGGCGACGGCATGGATATTGTCTATGGCGGCGCCGACAACGATGTCGCGGCGGGCGAGGCCGGGGCGGACGTGGTCTATGGCAACAAGGGCAACGACACGCTGAACGGCGGCCTCGACAATGACACGCTCTATGGCGGGCAGGACCAGGATCTGGTCGGCGGCGACGAGGGCGACGACGTTCTCTACGGCAACAAGGGCTTCGACACGCTCGACGGCGGAGCCGGGGCGGACACGCTTTATGGCGGCGAGCATAACGACCTCATCGCCGGCCAGGAGGGCGCCGACCTCGCCTACGGCAACCATGGCGACGACACGCTCTATGGCGGCACGCAGGGCGCCGGGCAGGGCGGCGCGGACAGCGACACGCTCTATGGCGGGCAGGGCGACGACCTCGTCTACGGCAACCAGGGCGACGACCATCTCGAGGGCAATCTCGGCCACGACACGATTTTCGGCGGCGGCGGCGACGACACGCTGCTCGGCGGCGCCGGCAATGACGTGCTGGAAGGCGGCGCCGGCAGCGATCTGATCGACGGCGGCGAGGGCATCGACCGGGTGAGTTATGCCCATGCGACGTCTGGCGTGGTGGCCGGCATCGGCCTGCAAAGCGGATTCACGGACGCAGACACGCTGCTCAGCATCGAGGAGCTGGAGGGCTCGGCCCACAGCGACCATCTGCAGGGCAGCGACCTGGGCGACAAGATCCTCGGCGGCGGCGGCGACGATTTCATGGTCGGCCATGACGGCTCCGACACCATGTCCGGCGGCGAGGGCGACGACCTGGTGCGCGGCGGCACCGGCGCGGACGTGGTCTACGGCAACCAGGGCAATGACACGCTGCATGGCGGCTACGCCCATGTCGACACCACTGCGGGCGGCCAGATCTCGGAGGATTTCTCCGACGACACGCTTTTTGGCGGCCAGGGCAACGACGTGGTCTACGGCAACCAGGGCTCCGACTGGCTGAACGGCAATGCCGGCGACGACACGCTCTATGGCGGCCAGCAGGACGATGCCGTGCTCGGCCAGGACGGGTCCGACGTGCTGGTCGGCGGCAAGGGCTTCGCCTTCCTCGACGGCGGCAACCAGGGCGACATCTACCGCTTCACCCGCAATTTCATCACCGGCGACCAGGCGGCGCTGGTGATCTACGACTCGGGCTCGGATTCCGACACCGACGTGCTCGAGCTGGTGGGCTTCAGCCGCAACGACGTTGTGCTGCACCAGGACGAGTCCGTCCTCACGGTCTATACCGAGGGCGGCGGCGAGCTGCAGCTGATCGGCAACACGATCGAGCAGATCCGCTTCGTCGACGAGGCCGGGAACGATCTCGGCGGCACCATCACCAACGGCCTGCTGCCCGGCTTCGGGCCCTTCACCGGCGGCACACCTCCCTCGATGCAGAGCGGCGGCGTGCCCCATGCCGGCGGCGGCGGCACCTATCTCGGTTCCGGCAACCAGTACTGGAGCGCTGGTAACGGCAGCGACCTGGTCTACGGCAACGGCGGCAACGACACGATCCACGGCAATGGCGGCAACGACTCGCTCTATGGCGGCCGCGACAGCGACCAGCTGCATGGCGGCAACGACCAGGACCTGATCCACGGCAATGCGGGCGCCGACCTGCTGGCCGGCGACGACGGCGACGACACCCTGCTCGGCCACAGCGACCCGGACAATCCCTACAACGAGGACAACGCCTCCGACACGCTGCATGGCGGCAACGGCAACGATCTCGGCTTCGGCAACGGCGGCAACGACTACCTATTCGGCGAGTCGGGCAACGACCGGCTCTACGGCAACCAGGGCAACGACGTCATCGAGGGCAACGAGGGCAATGACAGCCTGTTCGGCGGTCAGGGCAGCGACAACGTCCATGGCGGGCAGGACAGTGACACGGTGTTCGGAAACGACGGCGCGGACGTCGTCAATGGCGGTTCGGGCGACGACCTGGTCTATGGCAACGCGGACAACGACACGCTGTTCGGCGGCGAGGGCAGCGACACGCTGTTCGGCGGCGGCGGCAGCGACCGGGTCTCCGGCGATGCCGGCACCGATACGCTGGTCGACGGCCTCGGCGACGACACGCTCGACGGCGGCGAGGGCAGCGACGTTATCGTGATCTCCGGCAACGGCGTCGATCTCGGCACCAACGTCGTGCAGGATCTCGGCGGCGTCTACGATTACGACATCGTCCAGTTCGAGGGCTCGAAGAACGACTACTCGATCACCAAGAACGCCGATGGCCACCTGGTCGTCACCAGCAATCTCGGCCGCGGTTCCACCGTCCTGCAGAGTTACGAGGTTGAGCACATCGTCTTCGTCGACGATCTGAATGCGGGCCGGATGGCGGGGAACGGTGCCTTCAGCAAGGAAAGCACTTTCGCGCTGGATCAGTACAAGATCACGCAGCTTTCGCTCGATTTCGCGGCCGAAGGCCGTTCGACCGCGGAGTTTGCCGAGCAGGTCAAGAGATACCTCGATGGCACGGATTCCTGGGAGAACGATTACGGGACGTCCGACGGCACAACGGCCAGCGCCTACAGCGGGATCAATTCCACTCTCCGCACTGACGGGAGCTATACCGCCCTGCTGGGCAATACCGGTGACGACAGCCTCTACGGCTTCAACGGCGAGGAAACGCTTTCCGGCGGCGCCGGCGCGGACCTGCTGCTGGCTGGAAGCGGCGCGGACCTTCTCGACGGAGGCCTCGGCGACGACGTTCTCAACGGCGAGGAGGGAGACGATGCTCTCGCCGGCGGGGACGGTGCCGACCTGCTGAAGGGGGGCGACGGCAGCGACACGCTCGACGGCGGCGACGGCGCGGACGTTCTCGACGGCGGCGCGCGCGCGGACCTGATCAGCGGCGGGGCCGGCGACGACACCGTGCTCGGCGGCGACGGCGCGGACACGATCGACGGCGGCGAGGGCACCGACCTCGTCGATTACGCGGAGTCCGAGGAGGCCGTTCAGGTCGATCTCGAAAGCGGGGTCGGCAGCTACGGCGACGCGGACGAGGACAGCTATTCCGGTATCGAGAACGTCAACGGCTCGGCGCACGACGACACCTTGATCGGCTCCGACGGCGGCAACATGCTTGACGGCGGTGCGGGCAATGACGCGCTCTCCGGCGGCGTGGGCGAGGACAGCCTGATCGGCGGAACCGGCGCGGATACGCTGCAGGGCGGTGCCGGTGCCGACACGCTCGACGGCGGCGACGGGATCGACGCGGCCGACTACAGCCAGGCGGAGTCCGCCGTCTCTGTCGATCTCGCTTCCGGCTCCGGCCTTGTGGGTGAGGCCGAGGGAGACGTGCTCTCGGGCATCGAGAACCTGATCGGCGGTGTGGGCGACGACACGCTCGCCGGCGATGCGGGTGCGAACGAAATCTCCGGCGGCGACGGCGCGGATCTGATCTCGGGCGCCGCGGGCGACGACACGCTCGACGGCGGCGACGGCGACGACACGCTTGTCGGCGGAGCCGGAAACGACATCGCGACCGGCGGCGCCGGCGCCGATCTCTTCGTGCTGGCCGCGGACGGTTCCGGCAGTGCCGAGATCGCCGATTTCGACGCCGACGCGGGCGACCGGCTCGCGCTCGATATGGCGGACGCGGCGGCCGAGACGGCGGCCATCCTGGACATCATTGCCAACCAGACTCTGTTCGACGGCGACGCGGTGTTCGATGCCGGCGGGGCGCTGCAGACGGTTTCCGGGCTCGGACGGGCGCTGACGACGGAGGATTTCGGCTTCGGGCGCTTTATCATCGAAGCTGCCTCCGACACGGTCAGCGAAGGCGACGGACAGGCCTATTTCATCATCCGCCGCGAGGGCGATGTCAGCCGTGCGGCCTCCGTCGATCTTGGCTTCTCCGACGGTTCGAACACGGCGGTCGCGGGCACCGACTACGATGTGCCGACGGAGACGACGGTCAGTTTCGCCAAGGGGGAACGGGCGAAGACCGTTTCGGTCAATCTGAGGGACAACGGCCGGATCGACGGCCAGTCGGTCATGCTGACCGTCGCGCTCACCAATGCCGTGCTCGGCATCATCGAGGGCGCGTCCGCCGATATCACGATCGACGACATGCTCGGCGAGGCGGTGACCGGAACCGAAGGCGACGATCTGCTCTCCGGCGACGCGGGTGCGAACTTCATGTCGGGCGCGGGCGGCAACGACACGCTTCTCGGCATGGAAGGCGGCGACCGCCTGATCGGTAACGAGGGCGACGACAGCCTCGACGGCGGAGACGACGACGATTTCCTCGAGGGCAATGGCGGTGCCGATACGCTGGTCGGCGGGGCCGGCAACGACTTTGTCTCCTACGAGAACGACACGATCGGCGTTTCCGTCGATCTCGAAACCGGGCAGGCGAGCGGCGGCGATGCCGAAGGCGACAGTCTTTCGGGCTTCGAGGGCGTGGTCGGCGGCAGCGGCAACGACACGCTGGTCGGTTCCGCCGGCGACGACACGCTGCTGGCCGGGAGCGGCGACGATCTTCTCGGTGACGGCGCGGGCAATGACAGCATCGTCGGCGGAGACGGCAACGATACCGTCCAGGCCGGCGCCGGCAGCGACACGATCCGTGGCGGTGCCGGAACCGACGCGGTCGACTATTCGCAATCCTCGAACGGCGTGACCGTCGATCTCGGCAGCGGCTCAGGCTCGGGCGGCGATGCCGACGGCGACGTGATCTCGGACGTCGAGGTCGTGATCGGCTCGGACGTTGGCGATAATGTCGTCGGAAGCGGCCTTGACGAAACCCTCTCCGGCGGAGCCGGCGACGACAGTCTCGTCGGTGGCGCGGGCGCCGACCTTCTCGATGGCGGCGACGGTGCGGACAGCCTTGAGGGTGGAGCAGGCGCCGACACCCTCGTCGGCGGAGCCGGCAACGACACGCTCGACGGCGGCGGCGATGCCGACCTGGTCTCGGCCGGCGACGGCGATGACCTGATTTACGACGACGGTGTGGATACGATCTATGGCGGAGTCGGCAACGATACCGTCTATGTTTCTGATATCTCTGATCTTTTTCGCATTCTGGAAGTGGAGGAAATCCGCCTGCTCGACGGGACTCTGGTCCTTGCCGGCACAGATACCGCGGACAGTCTGACAGGCTCATCGGGCGCGGATTACGTCGCGGGGCAGGCGGGAGACGACATTGTCGACGGTGCGGCCGGCGACGATACGATCTACGGCGGTGCCGGGTCGGACACGATCCATGGCGGTGCCGGCAACGACGTCATCCATGACGACGGTCTCGACGTGATCTATGGCGGCGACGGACATGACGTCGTTTACACGACCGATGCATCCGACCTCAGCCGTTTCCATGACGTTGAGGAGATCCGGGTCGATGACGGGAGCGTCGTAACCTTTGCTTCAGGTGTTGCCGAAACTCTCATCGGTAGCGCCGGGGTCGACACGATTTTTGCCGGAGGCGGAGCGGATCTGGTCTCCGGTGCGGATGGCGATGATGTTCTCTACGGTGAGGGTGGCCTCGATACCCTCGACGGCGGTGCGGGCGACGACACAATTGACGGCGGCAACGACGCCAACGTCATCTATGGCGGAGCCGGTAACGACCTGATTTACGACGATGGTGAAAACACGATCGATGGCGGCGACGGATACGACATCGTCCATCTGCGCGGCGGTGCCTGGGATCTGGAGCGTTACACCAATGTCGAAGTCATCCGGCATGACTTTGTCGGAGCGCTGGTCATCGGAACGTCCGGTGACGACACGCTTGATGCAAGCGGCCTGAACGATGGCGAGGAATATCAGGTCACCGCAGGCGAGGGTGACGACTTCATTATCGGCGGCAGCGGGTTCGGCCGGATCTATGCCGATGACGGTGACGATGTCATCTACGACCTCTATGGGGGCGATGTTCCGCAAGACGAGGATACCGACGAGATAAACGGCGGCGACGGTTACGATATCGTCTTCACCACCGGGTCCCTCGCGGCGGTCGATGGCCAGATCGACAACGATGTCGAAGAGATTGTCGAAGTCACGGCGGATCAGGCGCTCGTCGTTGGTTCGATGACTGCGGATACCGTGAGTGGCAATGCTGGTGCCGATTACCTGCATGGCCGCTCCGGGAATGACGTGCTCGACGGCGGTACGGGCGACGATGGTGTCAACGGCGGTCTCGGCGACGACACGCTTTACGGCGGAGCGGGGAACGACACGCTCTACGGCGGTGCCGGGAATGACGTTCTCCATGATGACGGTTCGGACATCGTCTATGGCGGGGACGGTTCTGACACCGTCTTCACGTCCGATGCTTCCGATACCTCCCGGTTCCATGACGTCGAGGAAGTACGGCTCGCCGACGGCACCTATGTCCATGTAAGCGATATCGACGGGAACAGTTTCACCGGCAGCAGCGATGCGGAGCTGGCGATCGGAAATTCAACGGCGGACAGCCTCGATGGTGGCGCCGGCAATGACACGCTCTCCGGCGGCGACGGTGACGACACGCTCATCGGTGGTGCCGGCTCCGATACGCTGGTCGGCGGCGCCGGAAACGATGTTTTCTACGACGATGGTCTGGACGCCGTGTATGGCGGCGACGGGACCGACATTGTCTATACCTCGGATATCTCCGATCTATCGCGCTTCCATGAGGTTGAGGAGATCCGTCTGCAGGACGGTACGCTGGTTGTATCTGGCTCCGACACGGCGGAAAGTCTGCTCGGATCGGAAGCCGATGACATCCTCGTTGGCGGTTCTGGTTCCGACACGCTTTACGGCGGAGCGGGAGCCGACACGGTATCGGGCGGTAGCGGGAACGACGTGATCTACGACGACGGTCTGGACGTCGTTTACGGCGGCGACGGCGTGGACGTGGTCTACACGTCGGATGCGTCTGACCTGTCGCGGTTCCATGACGTGGAGGAAGTGCGTCTTGATGACGGGACGCTGGTGCAGGTCGGCGCGGACGGCACCGACACGCTTGTGGGGACGTCGGGTCCGGACCTGATGTCGGGCGGTGCCGGGAATGACGTTCTGCTTGGAGGCGATGGTAACGACACGCTTGACGGCGGTTTGGGCGACGACACGCTTGAGGGCGGAGCCGGCGCGGATGTGCTTTATGGCGATACGGACCCGGGGGCAACAGGTGATCTATCTGGCGGCTATGGCGATCTGACCGTTTGGGGAAATCAGACAGGACTATCGGTCAGCGCTTCCGGTGGCGGGATCTATTCGGTCCAGGAAGATTCTTCCAACAACTATCACCATCTTGGCCAGGTGATTGCGGGCGCGGATACGACCCAGTCCATGACGGCGTCCTTCGTCGTCCGGGGAGTATCGCGCTCGACGTTGGTCTTGAACCTGCGCGAGGACGCGACGAGCGGCAATCATTCGGCGACGTTCGATATGTCGGACGACAGCTATAGAGATCTGACGTCCGGGGTGTCGATGACGGCGGGGATCCGTGACCTTGGGGATGACTGGCATCAGGTCTGGGTTACGGTGCCGGCTGGAGAATTTACCAGCACGCCGACAGCTTATCTGGCGTCTTACGATGTGACCGCGGAAGCATGGCCGCGCCCGGGGACCGGTCTGACGGTATTCGAGGTGCGGGACTTCCAGTTCGAATATGGACTGGCGGAGCCGACGGTACCGGCGGCGTTCTCAGGAGATGATGTCGTCACTTACGAGAACTCTGATGTGGGTGTGTCGGTCGATCTGTCCGCAGGTATGGGTACGGGCGGGCACGCCGAGGGCGACACGCTTGTCGGCATCGAGGGCGTCATCGGATCGGCTTATGACGACACGCTGACCGGCGACGGTGATGCCAACACGCTGAGCGGCGGTCTTGGCGCGGACAGCCTCAATGGCGGTGCCGGTGACGATCTGCTGGACGGCGGCGCCGGAGCGGACACGCTCGATGGTGGTGCGGGAGCGGACAGTCTTCTGGGCGGCGAGGGAGACGACAGTCTTGCCGGCGGTGACGATGCGGACACGGTGAGCGGCGGCGCGGGCAACGACACGCTCGACGGCGGAGCGGGTGCCGACATCGTCGCGGGCGGCGATGGCGCGGACCAGATCTCCGGCGGGGACGGGGACGATGAGGTCTCCGGCGATGCGGGCGACGATCTGGTCGATGGTGGTCTTGGCAACGACTATCTGGTCGGGGGCGAGGGCAATGACCTGCTCTCAGGCGGCGACGGCGTCGATACCCTCATCGGCGGCGAAGGCACCGATACGCTCAGCGGTGGCGCGGGTACGGACATCGTTGCGGGTGGCGACGGTGCGGACCAGATCTCCGGCGGCGACGGGGACGACGAGGTCTCCGGCGACGCGGGAGACGACGTGGTCGATGGTGGTTCCGGCAACGATCTTCTTCTTGGTGGATCTGGTTCCGACACGCTTTACGGCGGCGCGGGAGCCGACACGGTATCGGGCGGTTCCGGGAACGACGTGATCTATGACGACGGTCTGGACGTCATCTACGGCGGTGACGGTGTGGATGTGGTCTATACGTCGGATGCGTCTGACCTGTCGCGTTTCCGTGACGTGGAGGAAGTGCGCCTTGATGACGGGACGCTGGTGCAGGTCGGCGCGGACGGCACCGACACGCTTGTGGGGACGTCGGGTCCGGACCTGATGTCGGGCGGTGCCGGGAATGACGTTCTGCTTGGAGGCGATGGTAACGACACGCTTGACGGCGGTTTGGGCGACGACACGCTTGAGGGCGGAGCCGGCGCGGATGTGCTTTATGGCGATACGGACCCGGGGGCAACAGGTGATCTATCTGGCGGCTATGGCGATCTGACCGTTTGGGGAAATCAGACAGGACTATCGGTCAGCGCTTCCGGTGGCGGGATCTATTCGGTCCAGGAAGATTCTTCCAACAACTATCACCATCTTGGCCAGGTGATTGCGGGCGCGGATACGACCCAGTCCATGACGGCGTCCTTCGTCGTCCGGGGAGTATCGCGCTCGACGTTGGTCTTGAACCTGCGCGAGGACGCGACGAGCGGCAATCATTCGGCGACGTTCGATATGTCGGACGACAGCTATAGAGATCTGACGTCCGGGGTGTCGATGACGGCGGGGATCCGTGACCTTGGGGATGACTGGCATCAGGTCTGGGTTACGGTGCCGGCTGGAGAATTTACCAGCACGCCGACAGCTTATCTGGCGTCTTACGATGTGACCGCGGAAGCATGGCCGCGCCCGGGGACCGGTCTGACGGTATTCGAGGTGCGGGACTTCCAGTTCGAATATGGACTGGCGGAGCCGACGGTACCGGCGGCGTTCTCAGGAGATGATGTCGTCACTTACGAGAACTCTGATGTGGGTGTGTCGGTCGATCTGTCCGCAGGTATGGGTACGGGCGGGCACGCCGAGGGCGACACGCTTGTCGGCATCGAGGGCGTCATCGGATCGGCTTATGACGACACGCTGACCGGCGACGGTGATGCCAACACGCTGAGCGGCGGTCTTGGCGCGGACAGCCTCAATGGCGGTGCCGGTGACGATCTGCTGGACGGCGGCGCCGGAGCGGACACGCTCGATGGTGGTGCGGGAGCGGACAGTCTTCTGGGCGGCGAGGGAGACGACAGTCTTGCCGGCGGTGACGATGCGGACACGGTGAGCGGCGGCGCGGGCAACGACACGCTCGACGGCGGAGCGGGTGCCGACATCGTCGCGGGCGGCGATGGCGCGGACCAGATCTCCGGCGGGGACGGGGACGATGAGGTCTCCGGCGATGCGGGCGACGATCTGGTCGATGGTGGTCTTGGCAACGACTATCTGGTCGGGGGCGAGGGCAATGACCTGCTCTCAGGCGGCGACGGCGTCGATACCCTCATCGGCGGCGAAGGCACCGATACGCTCTCCGGCGGGGCCGGAAATGACATTGCCTATGACGACGGCGTTGATGTGATCGACGGTGGTGACGGATACGACATCGTCTACACGACCGCGGGCACGGACCTGTCGCGCTTCCAGAATGTGGAGGAAGTGCGCCTTGAGGATGGATCGTCGTTCTCTTTCATACAGGGCACGGAGGGTGCTGACAGTCTTGTCGGCGAGGACGTCTATCCTGGCGATTACATCGATGCGGGCGCCGGCGACGATACGGTTCTGGGCCTGAGCGGTGACGACCTTCTGTACGGGGGGCTCGGCAACGACAGTATGAACGGCGGTTACGGCGCGGACACGCTGTATGGCGGCGAGGGGTCCGATACGCTGGAGGGCTTCGACTACCAGGACGTGCTCTATGGCGGCACGGGCGACGACGTGGTCGATGGCGGCATCGGGACGGACACGCTTTATGGCGGCGAGGGCGACGATGTCCTGTCGGGCGGTTCCGGCGGCGACACGCTGTCTGGCGGCGCCGGCGACGACACGCTGGACGGCGGTATGGGCACCGATCACCACAGCGGGGTGACGTCGGATCTTCTGGACGGCGGCGAGGGGAACGACGTTCTCTCCGGCGGCGACGGCGCGGATACGCTGAGTGGCGGCGTAGGCGACGACCTTCTGGTTGGCGGCGTGGATGCGGATATCCTCGACGGCGGCGACGGGAACGATGCTGTCGATTACACGCAGTCTTCGGGTGCGGTTACCGTGGATCTGGGCAGCGGCACGGGAAGTGGCGGCGACGCGCAGGGCGACGTTATCTCTAGTGTCGAGATCGTGACAGGTTCTGCCGGCGGCGACGCGATTGCGGGCAGCGGGCACGACGAGACGCTTTACGGCGGTTCGGGTGACGATAGCCTGAGCGGCGGCGCGGGCGCCGATGTTCTGGACGGCGGAGCGGATGACGACGTTCTCTCCGGTGGTGACGGCGCCGACACGCTGCTTGGCGGATCCGGCAACGATACACTGAGCGGCGGCGCGGAAGCCGATGTTCTGGACGGCGGCGCGGATGACGACGTTCTCTCCGGTGGCGACGGCGTCGATACGCTGCTTGGCGGATCCGGCAACGACACACTGAGCGGCGGCGCGGAAGCCGACCTGATCTCTGCCGGAGACGGAGACGACGTGATCTACGACGACGGTCTGGACGTGATCTATGGCGGGGACGGCGTGGACGTTGTCTACACCGCGGATCTGACGGACCTGTCCCGCTTCCATGAGGTCGAGGAAGTGCGTCTCGAGGACGGAACGCTCGTCATACAGGGCACGGAGGGTGCTGACAGTCTTGTCGGCGAGGACGTCTATCCGGGCGATTACATCGATGCTGGCGCCGGCGACGACACGGTTCTGGGCCTGAGCGGTGACGACCTTCTGTACGGGGGGCTCGGCAACGACAGTATGAACGGCGGTTACGGCGCGGACACGCTGTATGGCGGCGAGGGTGCGGACACGCTGGAGGGCTTCGACTACCAGGACGTGCTCTATGGCGGCACGGGCGACGACGTGGTCGACGGCGGTATCGGGACGGACACGCTTTATGGCGGCGAGGGCGACGATGTCCTGTCGGGCGGTTCCGGCGGCGACACGCTGTCTGGCGGAGCCGGTGACGACACGCTGGACGGCGGCATGGGCACCGATCACCACAGCGGGGTGACGTCGGATCTTCTGGATGGCGGCGAGGGGAACGACGTTCTCTCCGGCGGCGACGGCGCGGATACGCTGAGTGGCGGTGCGGGCGCGGACACGGTGTCTGGCGGTGCCGGCGACGATGTGATCTACGCCGACGGTCAGGATGTTGTGTACGGCGGAGACGGTTTCGACGTCGCCTATGTCACCGAGATGCCTGTCCCAAGTCAGTTTTATGATGTCGAGGTCGTTTATTGGGATGGGCTTAATATCACAGTCGGTACGGATCAGGCGGATTCGCTCTTACCGCTCCAGGCGGCCATTGCGGGAGCTGGAGACGATTATATCGCTGGTGGTTTCGGTGCGCGGCTCTATTACGGCGGTGACGGCAACGACACGCTCGAAGGCGGATCTGGCGGTATCAACACGCTGTATGGTGATGCCGGTGACGATCTCGTCTCAGGTCGCGATTACGCGCAGGATCTTCTGTACGGTGATGATGGAAGTGACACGCTGATCGGTGGCGATAAGGAAGACACTCTTTATGGAGGCGCCGATAGCGATCTTCTCGATGGTGGCACCGGAAACGATATCCTGAATGGCGGCGCTGGTGTGGACATTGTGTCCGCGGGTAGCGGCGACGATGTGATCTACGATGACGGTCTGGACGTGGTCTATGGCGGCGATGGCCAGGACACGGTTGTGACGTCGGACGCGTCTGACCTGTCGCGGTTCCACGATATCGAAGTGGTGCAGCTCGAGGACGGGACGTCTGTGACTACCGGGACGTCGGCCGGGGATACGGTTTACGGGAGCGCTGCGTCGGATGTGTTTGCGCTTGGGAGCGGCAATGACGCGGTGGCTCTCGGTGCCGGGGACGATGTCGCTTACGGCGGGTCTGGGAACGACTCTGTGTGGGGCGAGGGCGGTTCGGACACGCTCTACGGCGGTTCGGGCAACGACACGCTGAGCGGCTGGGCGGGGAACGACCTGATCTATGGCGGCGAGGGCGACGACATCCTGTCCGGTCAGGAGGATGACGACACGATTTATGGCGGCGCCGGAGCGGATCTGATCGACGGCGGTTCGGGGAACGACCTGATCCATGCCGACGGTCTCGACACGGTCTATGGCGGTGCCGGCTCGGATACGGTTGTGACATCTGAGATCGGTGATCTGTCGCGGTTCCACGATGTGGAGGAGGTTCGCCTTGAGGACGGTACGGTCGTGCAGACTGGGACGTCTGGAGCGGACCTGCTCGACGGCGGCTCCGCCGGAGATCTGATCGATGGCGGTGCGGGTGACGACAGCATCAACGGTCTGGACGGGGACGACACGATCTATGGCGGGTCGGGATCGGATACGATCTCTGGCGGCGCCGGGAACGACGTGATCCATGACGACGGCCTGGACGTTGTCTATGGCGGCGATGGTCAGGACACGGTCGTTACGTCGGATATCTCCGATCTGTCGCGGTTCCATGACGTGGAGGAGGTTCGCCTTGAGGACGGTACGGTCGTGCAGACTGGGACGTCTGGAGCGGACCTGCTCGACGGCAGCTCCGGCGGAGACCTGATCCAGGGCGGTTCCGGCAACGACAGCATCAACGGTCTGGACGGTTCGGATACGCTTTACGGCGGCGATGGAGACGACTACCTGGCGGGCGGAGCGACGGGCGCCGATGTGATGGAAGGCGGCGCGGGAGACGATGCGCTTTACGGCGGTTACGAGAACGACAGCCTGAGCGGGGGTTCGGGTAACGACTTCGTGCATGGCGGCCTGAACGACGACCATCTGGAAGGCGGCGACGGCGATGACATCGTGGTGGGCGAGCATGGTTCGGACGAGGTGTCCGGCGGTGCGGGGTCCGATACGCTCTATGGTGACCACGGTGCTTACCAGATCGATGGCGCCGGTTCCGGCAACGACACGCTGGACGGCGGCGCGGGGTCGGACATCGTGTCCGCGGGCGCGGGTGACGACGTGATCTACGACGACGGTCTTGATGTGGTCTATGGCGGTGATGGGCAGGACACGGTGATCTTGTCCGAGATGACCGCGGGCACGGATCTGACGCGTTACCATGACGTGGAAGAAGTGCGTCTCGAGGATGGTACGGTTGTTCAGTTCGGCACGGATGGTGCGGACAGCCTGATCGGCGGTGTCGGCAACGACCTGATCCATGGCGGTACCGGTAACGACTGGATCTCGAGTGCGGCGGGGGCGGATACGCTTTATGGCGGGGCCGGTGACGATTATGTCGCTGGCGGCGCTGGCGGCCAGAACCTTGTTGACGGCGGGGACGGCGCGGACACGGTCTGGGGCAGCGATCTCGGCGACACAGTGTCCGGCGGCGACGGAAACGACTGGCTGGGCGGCTTCCACGGCAACGACACGCTCTATGGCGGCGCTGGTGTGGACACGGTCAGTGGCGGGTCTGGCGACGATGTGATCTACGATGACGGTCTGGACGTGGTCTATGGCGGCGATGGCCAGGACACGGTTGTGACGTCGGACGCGTCTGACCTGTCGCGGTTCCACGATATCGAAGTGGTGCAGCTCGAGGACGGGACGTCTGTGACTACCGGGACGTCGGCCGGGGATACGGTTTACGGGAGCGCTGCGTCGGATGTGTTTGCGCTTGGGAGCGGCAATGACGCGGTGGCTCTCGGTGCCGGGGACGATGTCGCTTACGGCGGGTCTGGGAACGACTCTGTGTGGGGCGAGGGCGGTTCGGACACGCTCTACGGCGGTTCGGGCAACGACACGCTGAGCGGCTGGGCGGGGAACGACCTGATCTATGGCGGCGAGGGCGACGACATCCTGTCCGGTCAGGAGGATGACGACACGATTTATGGCGGCGCCGGAGCGGATCTGATCGACGGCGGTTCGGGGAACGACCTGATCCATGCCGACGGTCTCGACACGGTCTATGGCGGTGCCGGCTCGGATACGGTCTATATTGACCATGCCTATGGTTCGGCAGTCTCAAAGGCGGCAGGCGCTTCGTCTCTGACCTTGGATTTCAACTCCGGCAACGTGGTGGAGGTCGTGAACGATGTTGAGACCATCGTTTTCACAGACCAGACCTTTACCTACTCAGAGCTCGAAACCGCGATCAACACCGTAGACCCGCTCGTGCTCGATCTCGACGGTGACGGTATTGAGCTGATCTCTCTTTCCGAGAGCGCGGCCTATTTCGACATGAATGTCGACGGCACGGCAGAGCGGACCGGATGGGTTTCCGGGGACGACGCTCTGCTCGCCATTGACCGCAACGGGGACGGGATCATCAACAATCTCTCGGAGCTGTTCTCCGAGTATTTCGCGCCCGACGAGGCCTCGACCGGCTTCACGGCTCTCGCCACGCTGGACGAAAACGGCGATGCAGCGATCAATCGGGACGACGCGGAATTCGCCCAGCTGCTCCTCTGGCGGGATATCAACGAGAACGGTCAGAGCGAGGACGGGGAACTCCGGTCGCTTGAGGACGCGGGCATCGTTGAGATTTCTCTCGCGACCGAGGCGCTCGGGGGTGAAGTCGACGGTAATACGATCGAGACTGTCGGGACCTATACGAATTCCTCCGGCGAGACCGGAACGGCCGCCGATGTCCGCTTCGCGTTCGAAGCAGGCAGCGAGGAAGCCGCGGAACTTGCGCAGGAACAGGAAGACGGCGAGGTCGGCGCCGGGGAGATCTTCGACGAGGACGCCGAGGGGGCGGCCGACGCCGATCCTGACATTGAAGAGGAGGGCACGGAGAATGCGGAGGAGGATGGAGCTCTCGAGGAAATCGAACCGGCAAGCTTCCTGACGGAAACCGGCGAAGAGAATTCGGACGATAGCGCGGATCAGAGTTCGGAGGATGACGCGGAATTCGCCGAGATCGCCGGGCAGATGACTGACGCGATGTCCGTCTTCGACATCACCCCTGCGGACAGCGAGAACAGCGTCGACGCTGTCCCGGAAGTACCTGTGATTGTCGAAGACACGGATGAAACGGACCTCGGCGTGGCTGCCTGATCGCTGGAAACAATGCCCAGCGGAGCGCCTTGGTCGTACCTGAACAGTGCGAGGATCAGATCAAACCAGCATCTGATCCTCGCAGTTGCAGATGGATAAAATTGGGTGAAATCGGCTCGAATATTACTCTGACATTCGGTCTTGCGCCGTGATCTCGTTCGATCCCTTCGCGGCGCACGCCTTTCGGCTCCCGACCGACTGACAGGAACTGTCCTGGTCGCGTTCTCGGATGCCGGTGTGTTTCGCATGCGGGCCGTCGTTGTTGGAAGCGTAGCGTTTCAGACATATCCCGCACTGCTCGGCGTCGGCATTCCGGCGAACCTCGCTCGTACGGCTGATCTCGACATCGCCCAGGCTCATTTGATCGCGGTCATGGTCGAGGACGAGATAACGCGAACCCCTAAGGACCTCCTGAAGAAGGTTGACTCGAACATCGTCGGCATTCCGACCCCCCGATGGAAAGCCTGCGTAAGCTCCGCTACGCACTCCGATCCGGAACCGAGGTCGGTGTGATCAGCGCGCTCCGTGGCCAGGAGAGTGGCAGGGTGACATATCTGCGGGCGCTTTCCGAAGAGATCGGAATTGGCGCTGTGTGCCATTCTTGCGCCAGTGCTGCCGAGAACACGCGAGAACTGTGAAGAATATTTGACCTGAAAGTTACTTTATTTCCAGAGGGATAGGGTCAAAAGGCTAGATTCTCTGCCAAACAAAAATCAGGCTCGCAACCTGAAGGTCGCAGGTTCAAATCCTGCCCCCGCAACCAAGCATTCCAAGGCCTTAGCGCAAAACTCGCTAAGGCCTTTTCTGCGTCCGGAAACGGTCGGCGCCCCTAGCGCCAGCCGGCATCCACGATATAGGCCTGGCCCGTGCAGCCGCGGGCTTCCTCAGAGGCGTAGAACAGGACCGTGCGCGCGACGTCGAGCGGCGTCAGTTTGCGTTTCAGGCATTGCGATTTCATCAGGTCGGCCTCGGCTTCCGGGGTCAGCCACTTGTCGATCTGGCGCTGGGTCATGATCCAGCCGGGGACGACGCAGACCGAGCGGATATTGTCTGGGCCGAGATCACGGGCGAGGGAGCGCGTGAGGCCGAGGATCGCGGCCTTTGCGGATGTGTAAGCCGGCATGCCGCCCTGGCCGACCATCCAGGAGATCGAGCCCATATTGACGATCGCGCCGCCGCCCGCCGCCTTCATGCCCGGCGCGACGGCCTGTGCGGCGAAAAACTGGTGGCGCAGGTTCACGGCATAGCGCTCGTCCCAATATTCGGGGGTCACCTCGAACATGTCATGGCGCTCATCGTTCGCGGCATTGTTGATCAGGATGGTGACCGCGCCCTGTTCCTGCTCGATCCCGGCGACGGTCCGGCGGAGCGCGCCGATATCCTTCAGGTCACATTCATGGAAGGCCGCCAACCGGCCCGCCGCGGTAATCTCGTCGACGAGGGCGGTCGAGGCATCGCGGTCGATGTCGATGAAGGCGACCTTCGATCCCTGCCGGGCGAACTGGCGCACGATTTCGGCGCCGATCCCGGATCCGCCTCCGGTGACCAGCACGCTGCGTCCGGCGAGGCTTGGATAGGTAGCGATCTCGTCTTGCATAGTGATTGGTTCCTTATCAGTCAGTCGGACAGTCGGTGTGAAAGAGGTCAAACGGCCTGGAGGGAGGATTGCGTGGTTCCGGCATTTGCGAGCTCCGTGTCGAGACGCTGCAAGGCAAGCTGGACCATGCCCTCGACGATCCGCTGGGCGCCGCCGTCCGCGATCACGATCCTGGAAAGCGGGTCGTAGGACGGATCGAAGGAGTCCGAGAGTCCCGCCTCGAAGGCTTTCTTCATCAAGTGGAAGCCCCGCATGCCTGAGCCGGCGATCGCGATCCGGTGCGGCGCCAGAACCGAGGCGACGACGCGAACCGCGTCGGCCAGGCTGGTTCCGGCCTCGTCGAACAGGCGCTGCAGCATGGCGTCGCCGTCCTCGGCCCGGCGGACGAGGGATTCCATCTGTTCCTCGCTCGGCTGCTGGTTGCTGGTGATGGGCAGGTTCGTAAGCGATCGCGCATCCCGGTAGAGCGCATAATCGGCGAGATAGGCCTCGATGCAGCCTCGCTGGCCGCAGCGGCACTGGGCTCCCGCGGGCTGTCGTCTGACATGGCCGATCTCGGAGGAAAAGCCATGCGTGCCCGGGAACGGGCCGCCGTCCTGCAGCAGGCCCATGCCGACGCCGTGTCCGATCATGAGCACGGCGGCGAGACCTTCTTGCAGGCGGCCGTCGCTGCCGGCGACGGCGAGCGCGGTGGCGGCGCTGTCATTCTCGATCACCACCGGAATCTGCAGGCGTTTGACCAGCGGTGTCACGACATCGATGTCGCGGATGTTCAGGATCGGGCTCCAGAGCTGCCGGCCCGCGACGGGATCGACGATGCCCTGGACCGCCATGCCCAGAGTGGCCGGGCGGGCGCCGGGAACGCGGGCGGCGACGGTTTCGATCGCCGCCGCGCAAACACCGGCGATGTCTTCGCCCCTGAGATCCCGGGTGGTGCAGGGGACCATCTCGCGCGCCAGGATGTTGCCCTGGAAGTCGGCGATGACGGCGTCGATCACGCCCATGCGCATGGAGGCGGCGGCAACGCAGGCGTAATCCGGATTGAAGACGAGATTGACGGGCGGCCGCCCTCGGGCGCTGGCCATTGCGGTCTCTTCCGCCGCTTCCCTCAGAATGCCGTCGGAGATCAGATCCGAAGTGATGGTGGATATGGCGCCGGGGCTGAGGCCGGTGCGGCGTCCGAGCTCGACCCGCGGCATTGCGCCATGCCGGCGCAGGAGCCTCAGCACGCGCGTCCTGTTGTTGTCTCTCTCCACCACGTAAGGTCCTGTCGCTCCTCGGGAACTGCCCCGGGGGGCGATGCCGCCAAGCATATCGGGAGTGGGAGGGGAGAGGGAGTCCATCTGTCGCCTTCGTGCGTTCGTTCGATCTTCCGGAAAAAAGGGACCCCGGAGCGGGACCCGTAAGCTTGCTCCGGGGCCGGTACCGAACCGGTTACTGCGCGAGGCAGGTGCCGGCGGTCACCAGGGTGCATTCGTCGAGGCCCGTATAGAGCGGATCCGCCACCTGCTTGCCCTCGATCAGTTCGATCATGACCGTCGGTGCGCGGTAGCCCATTTCAAAGGGACGTTGGCCGACCTGCACATGGCTGCGCCCCTGCTTGAGCGCCTCCATCTGGGGCGGAAGCGTATCGCCGGCGACGATGATCATTTCCTTGCTCTTCAGCTTGTCCATCACCTGGTCCGTCACCTGGGCATAGGCCTGGGGCGCGAACTGCGCCCAGCCGCCGATCAGAATGAAGGCGTCGAGATCCGGATGCGCGGTGAAGGTGTCGGCCATCTGCTGGTTCGCGAGATCCACCTGGTCGTTGGTGAAGACCGGACAGCCGTCGATCTCCGTCCATCCGCCCTGGCCGGTCAGCCGGTCGGTGCCTTTCGATCCGGCGATGGTGTCCCTGAAGCCGGCGGCACGGGCATTGATGTTGTCCGCGGCGACGTTGCCGAGCTGCAGGCAGACCGTGCCACCCGAAGGTTTCAGCTTGGCCGCATGTTCGGCCATCTTCACGCCCATCAGGTAGTTATCGGTTCCGAGATAGGTTTTCCGGAGCCCCCGATCCGCATCGATGAAATCGGCGTCGATCGTCATCACCGGAATGTCCGGCGCGCGCCGCTTGATCAGGTTGCCCATGGCCGGTGCGTTGGAGGGCGAGATCGCGATCGCGGCGACGCCCTTGGTCAGCAGGTCGTCGACGATCTGGACCTCGCCGGCCTCGTCCGCGCTGGAGGCCGGGCCAGTATAGAGACAAGTATATTCGGACGAGGGGTTCTCCTTCTGCCATTTCTGGCAGCCGAGATTGATCTGCTCGAAGAACGGATTGTCGAGTCCCTTGACGACGATCGCGAGCACCTTCTTGTCCTGGGCGCCGGCCGGAGCCGAGACCATGGCAAGCACGGCGGCGAACGCGCCCAGTCTTGCAATGTGTTTCATCACTGTTTCCTCCCAATTCACGGTTCACCACCAACCGGGCGGTGCCGCAATTTATTTATTTAGTAAATGAAGTATTTGGGCGAAATATGGCATCGTCAAGTGCGTTTTACACGTAATGAGGGCGAAATCGATATTGCTGGAGGTTTAATAAGTTGATAAATTGAAAAAAATAGCAAGGGCGGAAAGCCTGCGAAAAAAGGGAGGACTGCATGCCTGTGCTGGAATTGCGGGGCGTGTCGAAGCGTTTCGGCGCGATCCAGGCGCTGGTCGACATCTCGCTTTCCGTCGAACCCGGGGAAATCCTGGGGCTGATGGGGGATAACGGGGCCGGCAAGTCGACGCTCGTCCGGACCATCGCCGGCAATTTCAGGCCAAGCACGGGCGAAATGCTGGTGGGCGGTATCGCCGCGGATTTTCAGGATCCGCGCGCGGCGCGCGATGCGGGCGTCGAGGTGGTCTACCAGGACCTCGCGCTTTGCGACAATCTCACCGCCGCGGCCAACGTCTTCCTTGGGCGGGAGCTGATGCGGCGCGTTGGACCGTTCCGGGTGCTGGACTACCGCACCATGTATGCCCGCGCGGCGGTTCTGTTCGAAGAGCTGAAATCGGAGACCCGCCCCTACGATCTCGTCAGGCGCATGTCCGGCGGCCAGCGCCAGGCGGTCGCCATCGCGCGGACCCGGCTCTCCGATCCGAAAATCGTTCTGATGGACGAACCCACGGCGGCGATCAGCGTGCGGCAGGTGGCCGAGGTTCTGGAGCTCATCCGGCGGCTGCGCGACCAGGGGATTGCCGTCATTCTCATCAGCCATCGCATGCCGGACGTCTTCGCGGTCGCGGACCGCGTGGTGGTTCTGCGGCGCGGACATCTGGTGGCGGACAAGCGGGCCTCTGATTCCTCGCCGGAGGAGGTCACGGGACTGATCACCGGGGCGATCGAACATGCCGCGTGACGGGGAGGGCGGAGCCGGAATGAGCGACGAGCTTAAGGCGGCGATCGGGCACCGCCAGCATGCCGGTCTGTTGAGCTGGCTTTCGGGCCATCAAACCTTCTGGATCTCGGTCGCGGCCGTGCTTGCGTGCCTGATCCTGACACTCAGCACGGACACGTTCGCGACGGAACGCAATCTCTTCAACGTCACGCGCAATTTCGCTTTTGTGGGGATTGTCGCGCTCGGCATGACGACGGTGATCGCCTCCGGAGGGATCGATCTCTCGGTCGGCTCGACCCTGGTGCTGGCGGGGATCGTCGTCGGCGGTCTGATGGAGGCCGGTCATCCCCTCGTCATTGCATTTCCGGTCGCGCTGGCCGCCGCGGCGAGCATAGGCATCGTCAACGGTCTGCTCATCGCCTATGTCGGCATGCCGCCTTTCGTGGTCACGCTGGGGACGCTGGCGGTCGCGCGCAGCCTGGCGATGGTGCTCTCGAACAACAAGATGATCTATCAGTTCGGCCCGGATCAGGACGTGTTGCTGGAGCTGGGTGGAGGGTCCCTGTTCGGTATTGCCAATCCGGTCATCGTCCTGCTGATTCTCGCTCTGGTGCTTGGCTTCGTGTTCCACTGGACGCGCTGGGGACGTCACGTCTTCGCCATCGGGGGCAACGAGGAAGCCGCCACCATGACCGGCGTTCCGGTCCGCCGGGTGAAACTCTCCGTCTATGTCGTGTCCGCGCTGGCGGCGGGACTGACCGGGGTGCTGGAGGTCGGATGGCTCGGGGGCGTCACGACCAATCTCGGACAGGGTATGGAACTGACGGTCATCGCGGCCGCTGTGATCGGCGGTGCCAATCTGGCCGGCGGCAGCGGGACGGCTTTCGGGGCGGTGATCGGCGCTGCGCTCATCGAAGTGATCCGGAACAGCCTGATCCTGCTCGGCATCAGCACGTTCTGGCAGGGCAGCTTCGTCGGCGCTTTCATCATCATCGCGGTCGCCATCGACCGCCTGCGCAGTGTCCGAAAATCGAGCTGACCAATCTCTGCCCCTGCGAGGCTAAGACACCCGGCTTACTTGTCGAACGCGGTGCGTCCGGAGCGGGAGGTGTCCGGGCGTGCCGGAAACCTCTATGTTCTGGCTTTCCGGAGTCCCGTTGGCTAAGAACGCGGGGGCAAGAGTGGAAACACGACCGGAACAACCGATAGATGACCAAACCTCCTGTACTGATCGCCGGCGGAGGCATCGGCGGACTTTGCGTGGCGCTGACCCTCGAGCAGATCGGTGTGCCCTTCATCGTATATGAAGCCGTCGAGGACCTGCGGCCGCTCGGTGTGGGGATCAATCTGCAGCCCAACGCAGTGCGTGAGCTCTACGATCTGGGGATCGGGGCTGACGATCTCGACGCGGTCGGCGTGCCTGCACGCGAATGGGCGCTCGTCGGTCTCAACGGCAACGATATCTATTCCGAGCCGCGCGGCGAGCTGGCGGGCTATAAATGGCCGCAATATGCGGTCCATCGCGGCCTGTTCCATATGCTTCTGCTGGAGAAACTCCGGCAGCGTGCGGGTGAGGGAGCGATCCGGCTCGGCCATCGCGTGACCGGCTACGAGAACAATCCGGACGGGACGGTAAGCGCGCTGATCGAACGCGCCGACGGCACGACCGAGTGGGCGACGGGATCGCTGCTGATCGGCGCCGACGGTATCCATTCTGCCATTCGGGCGCAGATGCATCCGGACCAGCCGCCGATCAATTGGGGCGGTGCCATCATGTGGCGCGGAACGACCCGCGCGAAACCGATCCGGACCGGCTCGTCCTTTGTCGGGCTCGGAACGCATCGACAGCGTATGGTGATCTATCCGATCTCCCATCCCGATCCGGCGACCGGGCTGGCGACGATCAACTGGATCGCCGAGGTCACCGTCGACAATTCCCAAGGATGGCAGAACAGCGGCTGGTTCAAGCCCGTCGGGATCGATGCCTTCATCCATCATTTCGAGGGCTGGACCTACGACTGGCTGGACGTGCCTGCGCTGCTGCGCGGCGCGGATATCGCCTATGAGAACCCGATGATCGATCGGGATCCGATCCCGACCTGGATCGACGGCAATGTGGTGCTGATGGGGGACGCGGCCCATCCGATGTACCCGACCGGATCGAACGGAGCCAGCCAGGCCATCGTGGATGCGCGCGTCCTCGGGGCGGCGATGATCGAGCATGGGGTAACCGGAGAGGCGCTGCGCGCTTTCGATCGCCAGCTTTGCGAGCCGATCTCCCAAGTCGTCCTGCGCAACCGCGGGGCAGGTCCCTTCGGTTTGCTGAATATGGTCGATGAAAGATGCGGCGGCGAATTCGAGAATATAGATGATGTGATCCCGGCGAAGGACCGGGCCGCCTTCATGGCCGGCTATCAGTCCGCCGCCGGTTTCGCCATGGAGAAGCTGAACGGTGCGCCGCCGACGATCAGGCCCGGAGCGGTAGTTCGAAATCTCGCATAAGCCGGACGGTTCTCCATCGGCCGTACTCTTGCTGGCAATTTTTCCGCATCCGCAAGTCCGAAGAGAGGCTGGCAGTTACTTCAGATTGTCCCGGTAGTACCCGAGCGCGACGATCAGGCTCTGAACCAGCGTGATTGCGCCTGCGATCGGCCGGAAACGGTGAATCTCCGCGTCGTCCACCGTGAAATAGACCGAGCCGTGTCGGGCAAGCGGGCTCGTATCCGTATCGGTGATGGTGAGGGTCGGCACGCCGCGGATATGGGCATCGCGGACGACCTCGACCACGGCGGGCGCATATTCGGCGAAGGAGATGGCGACCAGAAGGTCGGTCGGCCGGAGCGTCGCGACCTGCTGCGGGACCATGCCACCGACGGAGTCGAGAAGATTGCAGCGATATTCGAGCCGGGTCAGGCCATAGGCGATATAGGCTGCGATCGGGAAGGCGCGGCGCTGGCCGATGACGTAGATCGAGTCGGCGCCGTGCAGCATTTCGATCGCCTTGCGGAGAGTCTCCGCGGGCACGGAGTCCCGCAGCCGGTCGAGACAGAGCTCCGACGCTTCGGTGAAGGCGTCCAGAATCGCCTTAGGGTCGTCGCCCGCGAGGGTCTCCAGTTTTTCCCGGTGTTCGTAGATCTGTTCCCGTGAGACGGGCGCGCCCTCGATCAGCCGCAGCTTGAAGACCTTCTGCATGTTCGAGAAGCCTGAATAGCCGAACTCCTTGGCGAAGCGCACCAGGGTGGACGGTTGCACGCCGATCCGTTCCGACAGCACCGCGATGGTCTCCAGGGCAAAACCGTTCGGATCCTCGAGCGCGCGACCGGCGATCTTCTGCAAATGCGGACTCAGGTCGTCGTAGTGCGACTGGATCGAGTGTCTCAGCCGGTCGAACGATTCCGGAGCGGCGTCTGTCTCTGCCAATCCAAATCCCTTCTAAAGGTCTGAATTTCTTCATATCGCGTCCGGCATATCGCATCAACAGGAATGAAAATTCATTCAATAAATAAGAAATTGAAAATTCATTCTTGACTCCGGGATAGAAAATTTATGCAATTCAAAAAAATCGAACAAAAATTCGTTTCACGGGGAGTCATGGAAAATCTCGACAACAGGATCGGTTTCGTCGGTCTCGGCCTGATGGGCCGGGGGATGTCCGAAAACCTGCTCCGGAAGGGTTACCCCCTTTCGGTGCTGGGACATCTCAAGCGGGAGAACGTTGAGGCGCTTGCGGCGCTCGGGGCCCGGGAAATGGATAGCCCGAAAGCGCTCGCGATGAACTCGGACATTGTCATCCTATGCGTGACCGGAACACCGCAGGTGGAAGAGGTCGTGTTGGGGGCGGACGGAGTTCTCGCGGGCGCCCGGCCCGGTCTGATGGTGATCGACTGTTCGACGAGCGAGCCGGCTTCCACCCTCAAGATTGCAGCCCGTCTGGCAGAGAAGGGCGCGGTTCTGGTCGATGCGCCCCTGGCCCGGACGCCCAAGGAAGCCGCCGAAGGCAGGCTGAACACGATGGTCGGCGCGTCGGAAGAGGACTTCGCCCGGGCCCGGCCGGTTCTCGCCGCCTTTTGCGAGAACATCTTCCACATGGGCCCGGTCGGGGCGGGTCACAAAGCCAAGCTGCTGAACAATTACATCACCATGGGGCAGGCCGCGATGATCGCCGAGGCGATGCACGGCTGCCGGACTCTCGACGTGCCGATGGATCGTTTCTTCGAACTGGTCTCGGCGGGCGGCGGAAACAGCGGCATTTTTCAGATGGTCGCGGGCTCCATTCTCTCGGGGGACATGGACGGACTGAATTTCGCCATTCGGAACGCCGCCAAGGATCTCACCTATCACAACCGGATGCGGGAAGACGCAGGGCTCGATGCCGGGATCGGGGGGTCGATTTCGGCGCGCTTCGTCGAGGCGCTCGATCACGGTCTCGGCGACCGGACGGTCGGCCATCTCTTCGCGTTCGAGAATGCCCGGCCATCGGCAGGCCGGAAGGAAACGGGCACGCATTAGGGGACGGCGCGCGATGGCCACAGGCCTGACCCCGGACCGGAAAGCGGCGCACCGCAATGCGTTCAGAACGGACGCGCATAACAAACAAAGGGACAATGGGAGGTACACCACATGACCAAGAAGAAAGAGACACCACGAAGCACCTCAAGCCTTCTCACACGCCGGACATTCCTCGGTGCGGCTGCCGCTGTCGGAGCCGGCTCGGCCTTCATGGGGCCGTGGAAACACAATCGTGTCTTCGCCGCGGCGTCCGACAAGCCGATTAAAATCGGTCTGACCCACGATGCCAGCGGACAGTTCGCCAATTCCGGACAGGCCGAGAAGCGCGGCACGATCATGGCGATCGAGGAGGCCAACGAGGCGGGCGGCGTGCTCGGCCGCAAGGTCGAATATGTCTGGATGGATACCGAGACCAACCCGCAGACCGGCACACGCGTTGCTGAACGCATGATCACCCGCGAGAACGCGCATTTCCTCGTCGGCGCGATCCAGTCCGGCACCGCGAACGCGATCAGTCAGGTGGCGCAGAAGTACGGCTGCATCTACTTCAACACCAATTCGAGCTCGCCGACCGAGTCCGGCAAGAACTGCCACCGGGTGAAATTCGTCTGGGACGGCAACGGCGAGAATTTCAGCCGCGCCGCCGCGAACAACGCGATCAAGGCTTTCGGCAAGAAATGGCTGCTGGTCTACAACGACTATGTCTGGGGCCAGAACACCAACGAGGCGACCAAGAAGGTCGCAACCGGCTACGGTGCGGAAATCCTCGACGAGATCGCGGTTCCGGTCGGAACCCGGGACTGGTCGAGCATCCTGCTGAAGATCCAGCAGGCGAAGCCAGACGTTGTCGCCGCCGCTGTCGGCGGAGACGATTTCAAGGTGATGCGCCAGCAGGTCCGGGACATGGGCCTCGACGGCAAGCCGGCCTGGATCAACAACCAGCAGGACTGGCCGGATATTTACGGTCTCGGCGCGGATGCCGCGTTCGGCGTCTTCGGGACCACCTGGTATCACTATCTCGACCTGCCCGGCGTCTCCGATTTCGTGAAGCGCTATCAGGCGCGTTACGAGACGACGCGGATCAACGTTCCGGGCAACGTCACCTACAACGGCTATATCGCGATGCGCGAGCTGCTCCGGGTGGTCGCGGAAGTCGGTTCGACCGACAACATCAAGATCATCAAGGCGCTCGAAGGCCGCACCATGAGCGCGGCCGACCGGATGCAGCACCATGATGCGGTGATTGATCCGACCTCGCACCAGGTGCAGCAGACGATCTATCTCGCGGAGGGTAACAAGAATCCGCGGGACGACACGGACTACTTCAAGATCCTGAGCAATTCGGATCCGGAGTCCATCCGTGCCGACGCCAACGCGACCTGCGGGCTCGAATCCTACGCGGATACACCGAACTACGATCAGGGCTGAGCCGCATTTCCTCGATCGGCTGACTGCTCCCTGTCCCGCGGACGTGACGGCCCTGGCTCCGTCACGCTCCGCGGTTCTTTCCCCAGACGATTCCGCCGGTTGCCGCCGGCGTCTCCGGAACCCGCATGTACGATCTCATTCCGCATCTCATCAACGGCCTTGCCCTCGGGCTTCTCTTCGCCCTGCTCGGGCTGGGTTTCATGCTCATCATCGGCGTGATGGAGGTGATCAACCTCGCACACGGCTCACTCTTCGCGCTCGGAGCCTATCTGGCGCTCGCGCTGATGGCGCCGGACGGCGGGCTGCCTTTCGCCTTCATGGAGCCCTATTACGCGCTGCCGGCGGTCGTCCGGTACGTCATCGCGCTCATCGTCGGACCCGCGCTCGTCGGTCTGGTCGGCATGGGGCTGGAGCTCTGCCTGCGCCGGACCTACGGAACGGATCCGCTCTACGGACTGCTACTGACCTTCGGCGCCGCCCTGGTGCTTGAGGAGACGATCCGGGAAATCTGGGGATCGACCGAATATTACCTGCCGGTTCCGAAGGCGATCTCCGGCGGTTTCATCTTCGGCGACCTGATCTATTCGAACTACCGGATCTACGCGGCCGTGTTCGCCGCGGCGATGATCGGCGTGCTCTGGCTGTTTCTCAACCGCACGCCCTATGGCGCGGTGATCAAGGCCGGCGCGCATGACAGCGAAATGGTCCGGGCGCTCGGCTACAACCTGAAGCGGCTCCGGCTGTTCGTCTTCGCCTTCGGGGCGGCGCTGGCGGCGATCGCCGGGATCATCATGGCGCCGATCTGGGGCATCCGTCCGGTTGTCGGGGTCGACGCGGTCATTCCGGCCTTTGTCGTCATCGTGCTCGGCGGCGTCGGAAGCTTCTGGGGGGCGGTCACCGCCGGTACCCTGGTCGGTCTCGTGGTCGGACTGACCGCCGCCTTCCTGACCGACTGGTCGATGTTGTCCATGTATTTGCTGTTGCTTGCAGTCGTCACGTTCCGCGCCCGCGGTCTGGCCGGCAAGGCCAGTGTTCTCGAAGCGTGAGGTGGGAATGGATTACGACCGCAAACTGACGACCGCCTGGATCACGCCGCAAATGCTGGTGGCGTTCCTCCTCTTCGGAACCATGCCGTTCTGGATCGAGAGCGTCGGGCTCTATCAGTATCTCGGGGTCGAGGTGATGATTTGGATGATCTTCGCCCTCGGGTTCAACCTGCTGCTCGGCTATACCGGCCTTCCGTCCTTCGGCCACGGGGCCTTCCTCGGGATCGGCGCCTATACCTTCGGACTGGCGCAGTTCAATGTCTGGCCCAATCTCTGGTTCTGCCTGCTGGCCGCTGTCGTGGTCACCGGCCTGATCGGCGGAATATCGGCGCTCTTCCTGTCGCACCGGCGCGGGATCTATTTCGCATTGATGACCATCGCCGTGAGCCAGATCTTCTTCTTCATCGCCAGCAAATGGACGGATGTCACCGGCGGCGAGGACGGCTTGCTGAACATAGCCCGTCTGCCTGTCGAACTGGGCGTTACGTCCTTCTCCATCGAGGACAATGTGGGGCTCTACTACCTCGCCTTCGCGCTCTTCGTCGGAACCGTGATCCTGCTCTGGCGCCTGACCAATTCGCCCTATGGCCGGATCCTCAGGGCGATCAAGCAGAACGAGATGCGCGTGCGTTTCGTCGGCTACGACGTGCGCTTCTTCAAATGGACCGTCTTCACCTTGTCCTGCGCCGTGACCGGTCTCGCGGGCGGGCTCTTCGCGATGGCCCAGGAAGGCGCCTACATCAACATCATGAGCCTGCAATGGTCCGGCATCATCGTGCTGATGACGCTGATCGGCGGCGGTTTCGTCAGCTTCTGGGGACCGGTCTTCGGAGTGATTCTCTACTTCGTCGCCCGCGACGTGCTCGGCGCCTATACCGAAACCTGGCTGCTCTGGTTCGGTCTGATGTTCGTTCTTCTTGTCATGTTCAAGCCGGAGGGCATCGCGGGCATCTGGCGGGATCTGGTCTCGCGACGGCGTGCAGCCAAGCGCGATGGCGAGGCTGTCTCCAGCCTGGCGCAACCGGAAGCGGGGAGGTAGGTCATGGCACTGTTCGAAGCCAGAAACCTGCACAAGCGGTTCGGCGATCAGGTCGTTCTGGAGGAAATCAACCTCAGCTTCGAGGCCGGGTCCCTCTCTGGGATCATGGGGCCGAACGGCGCCGGCAAGACGACCTGCTTCAATGTTCTGACCGGCCGCTACAAGCCGGATCGGGGACGGGTGACATTCGACGGACGGGACATCACGGGGCTCGCGCCGGAGAAAATCGTCCAGGGCGGGATCGCCCGCTCCTTCCAGATCATGAACCTGTTCGACGAATACAGCACCATCGACAATATCAAGGTCGCCCTCCCGGAGATCCGGGGCCGGCGCTTCGACATCCTGCATTCCTTCGACGGCGCTTCGGAGGCGGAGGCACGGGCGGAGGCCATTCTGGCCAGCGTCGGCCTTCAGGGTAAGGAGCATATTCCGGCCGCGTCGCTTTCCTATGGTGAGCGGCGGGCGCTCGAGATCGGGGTGGCCCTTGCGGCGGACCCGGCGATCCTCTTCCTCGATGAGCCGACCTCGGGTCTTGGCACGGAGGCGACGGCGCGTCTCGCCGATCTCGTCCGCAGCCTGCACGACCGCTACACCATCGTCGTCATCGAACATGACATGCGCTTCCTCTTCGGTCTCGCGGACCGGATCTCCGTCATCCACTGGGGGCAGGTGATCGCCGAAGGCACGCCGGAGGAATTGCAGGAGAACAAATGGGTCCAGCGCTCGGCGCTTGGCACCCTGAACTAGGAGCGCGCGATGCTGGCGATCCGGGATATCGAGACCTACTACGGCGAAACCCAGGCCCTGTTCGGCGCCTCGATCGAGGTCGGCGAGGGTGAAGTCGTGGCGCTGCTCGGGCCGAACGGCGCGGGCAAGACCACGACCCTGCGCTCCATTCTCGGCCTGACGCCGGTCAGGCACGGGAACATCACCTTCGACGGCGAGGACATCACGCGGATGCAGACCCACCAGATCGCCCGGAAGGGCATCGGCTGGGTGCCGGACGACCGGCGGGTCTTCCCGACGCTGACGGTGTCGCGCAATCTGTCCATCGCCCGCAAGCGCACGCGGTTCCGTTCGTGGTCGCTCGACGAGTGCTTCGGCATCTTCTCCGCCCTCGAACACCTCATGGGCCGGGAGTGCGAGAACCTTTCCGGCGGCGAGATGCAGATGGTCGCCATTTCGCGGGCGCTGATCGGAGCGCCGGGACTGGTTCTCTTCGACGAGCCGTCCCAGGGGCTGGCGCCGAAGATCGTGCAGGACGTGATGAAGACGATCGGCCGGCTGAAGTCCGAAGGGATTTCCGTACTTGTCGTCGAGCAGAATGCGCTCAGTGTCCTCGGCGTCGCCGACCGGGTTTATGTGATGGACCACGGACGGATCGTTCACGAAGGTCCGGCGGCGGAACTGCGCGAGAACGCGGTGCTGCGCGGCGAGCTGTTGGGGATTTGAGCATGAGTGCACCGCTGCTGAAGGTCGATGGACTGAAGAAGGTCTACCGCAAGGGTATGTTCGACCGCTCTGAGACCTTCCGTCTCGAGGCCGATTTCGAGATCACCGAGCCGAAGGTCGTCGGTCTCATGGGGCCGAACGGGTCGGGGAAAACGACGCTCTTCGAACTTATCACCGGCTCCAACCAGCCGAGCGAGGGTGAGGTACGCTGTCTCGGTCGCAACATCCACGACGTGCGGTACGACGAGCGCGACCGGCTCGCCATCCACTACCACCAGTCCTATCAGGTCCGGCATTTCCGGCGGGTCAAGCCGAGCTTCATGATGCAGCCGGCGGGTGGAGACTATCCGGTCGTGCATCTCTTCGACGAGCCGCAATTCAACACCCAGGACGGTTATATCGGTTTCATGCTGGAATTCTTCCGCAAGCTGAGGCGGGAGGACCGGCTGGTGTTTCTCTGTGTGCATCCGAACGAGCGGTTCCATCTCGAGATCCTCGAGGAGATCTGCGAGCAGTTCATCTTCGTGCAGAAAGGCCGTCTGACCCATGCCGCCAGTTTCGAGGAACTGATCGGGATCGAGCCGGTCAGGGCCTATCTCGGCGATCTGCTGCACTAGGAGGGAAACGATGGAGCTTTTCCAGAAAGGCTATTATGGGGCGCCCGTCGATGAGGCCAAGGTCCGCCGGCACTGGACGGAAGAGGGCTATTCCTTCTGTGTCTTCACCGATCCGCCGGGGCAGGAATGGAACGATTTCGTCCATGCGACGGATGAGTATGTCGCGGTCGCAGAGGGGCAGGTCCGCATCAGTGTCGGAGACCAGACCTTCGTCGCCGATCCGGGCGATCTGGTCTTCATCCCGCGCGGCGTAAACCATTCCCTGAAGACACTTTCGGCCGCGGGATCCCGCTGGCTCTACGGATATAACTGAGTGCGGAGGCGCCGGGCATGAGCGAGGCCGCCGATATCGCGAGTCTGACACCGAATGTCGATCTGGCGCGGCTTGGCTCGCTCTTCGACCTGAGCGGCAAGTCCGCATTCGTTCCGGGCGGTTACGGTGCCATTGGCGAGGCGGTCTGCTGGGCGCTTGCCATGCATGGCGCCCGCGTGGCGGTCGCGGGGCCGAGAGAAGACAAGGCGGCCGCGCTTGCCGAGGCGATCTCGGGCTCCGGGCATGAGGCGGCGGGTTACCTGCTCGACGCGCGCAGGGTCCCTGACATCCGCGTGACGGTCGACGAGGTTGCTGAGCGGTTCGGCGGCATCGACATTCTGGTCAATTGCGTCGGGATCCAGAGGGAGGAAAGCATCCTCGATGTCACCGAGGAGACGTTCGACGACATGTACGAGACGAACCTCAAGTCGGCGATGTTTCTGGGGCAGGCGGTCGCCAAACAGCAGATCGCGCGGGGACGCGGCGGGCGCCATGTCCACTTGCTGTCGGTCCGCTCGCAGCTCGCGCTACGCGGTCGCGGCTACTCGGCCTATTGCAGCACCAAGGGTGGTCTCCTGATGCTGCTGAAACAGCATGCGATGGAGCTGGCACCTCACGGCATCACCGTGAACGGCGTGGCGCCGACCTTCATCCAGTCGGACAGGATACGCCCCCATCTCGAAAAGCCCGAGTTCCGGGATTTCATTCTGGACCGCAATCCGCTCGGCCGGATCGGCGATCCCGTCGAGGTCGCGGGGCCGGTGATCGCTCTGGTCGCGGATGCGGGAAGCTACATGACCGGGCAGGTCGTCTATGTCGATGGCGGGGTAACGGCAAGCCAATGAGAAATCTGGAAAATCGAGTGGCCGTGGTGACCGGTGCGAGCAAGGGGATCGGCTTCGCGGTTGCCCTCGAGCTTAGCCGCCAGGGGGCAGACACCTTCCTGGTGGCCCGCGATGGCGACCGGCTGGCGGAGGCCGCTGCCCGGATCGAGCGGGAAACAGGAAGGCGCTCGACATTCGCCGCCGCAGACCTCTCGACCGAGGCAGGCTGCGCCGGGGTCGCGGACGCGGTGCTGGACGCGTTCGGGGGAGTCGACATTCTGGTCAACAATGCCGGTGCGACACGGGCCGGACGCTTCGTCGCCCAGCCGGATGCTGACTGGATCGAGGGATTTGCCCTCAAGTTCCATGGCGCGGTTCGCCTGACTCGACTGTTGTGGCCGGAGCTGGTCAAGCGTTCCGGCAGCGTGGTGAATGTCGGCGGCGGCGCGGCGCGGACGCCCGCGCCCGGCTTCCTTGTCGGCGGTGCGGTCAACGCGGCGCTCGCGAATTTCACCAAGGGACTGGCCGCGCTCGGGATCGAGGAGCATGTCAACGTCAACATCGTTCATCCGGGAATGACCGTGACCGAGCGCATGGAGGATCTTCTGAAAGCCCAGGCGGCGGACGGCGGGACCGATCTCGAAACTGCGCGAGCGTCAGCCATTGCCCGCGAGGGCGTCAGACGGCTGGGTGAGCCGGAGGACGTGGCGGCACTGGTCGCCTTTCTCTGCTCGCCCGCGGCACGTCATATACAGGGAACCGCGATCGCCGTTGACGGTGGCGCGACGCGCGGCGTCTTCTAGAGAAAACAAGATCAGGACCGCACAGGGGGAATTCGCATGTCTTGGCCGATCCAGCATTTTCATTACGTCCCGGGCTCATCCAGCATCATCGAGATGATGCCGGGCGCGCTGAAGGCGATGAGCCAGTGCGCCGGGGTGAAGCCGGGCGAGAACGTCGTGATCGCCTGCGACACTAACAAGCTGCGCCTCGCCGAGGTGCTGGCGGCGGCGGCTTATGCGGTGGGCGGCATTCCGACCATCACCATGTTTCCGCCAACCGGCGCGCACGGCGCCCAGGTCCCGGACCCCGTTGTCGGCGCCTGTGCCCGCGCCGACGTTTTCTTCCTGCCGACCAGCTGGTCCATGACCCATACGGACGCGCGCATCGCGGCTTCCGAGAACGGCGCGCGCGGCGCGACCATGTGCGAGGTGACGGAGGATTGTCTCTGCGCCGGCGGGATCCTCGGGGACTTCGAGGCCGCGGATGCACTCGCGCGAAAGATCGGTGCCGTGCTGGAGAAGAGCGACACGATCCGGATGACTTCGGCCGGCGGCACGGACCTGACCGGCAAGGTCACGAAGCGCCCGATCCAGTACGAGACCGGGCTGTTCCGCAATCCGGGCGAATTCGGCGCGCTGCCGAACAGCGAGCTCAACATCTCGCCGATCGAGGGCAGCACCGAGGGCGTGATCGTCGGCAATGTCCGGCTCATGGGTTTCGGCATCCTGCGCGAGGAGCCGATCACCATCGAGGTGAAGAACGGGGAGGTGACCAAGGCTTGGGGCGGGGCGGCGGCGGACTATCTGAACACGACGCTCGCCTCCTTCAACGACCGCTCGGCTTACAATCTCGCCGAATTCGCGGTCGGCCTCAATCCGAAGGCGCGGTCCTATGCCACCAATCTAGAGGATCTCGGCAAGCTCGGTTTCGGCCATCACGGGATCGGCAGCAATTACGCCATCGGCGGCAACGTGAAGGCGCCGTGCCATATCGACGTGATCTATACCGACGCGACCTTGGAACTCGACGGCAGGACGGTCTTGGAACGCGGGGCGCTCCGGGTGTAAGCAAAGCCGGCGCGATGCATGTTATTCGAGAGGCACGGGATCGCGGCGCCTCGCCAGGTCGGACCAGAGCAAGAGTGCCGAGAGGCACGGGAGTACCGACGCCAGTGTGAGCAGGAACAGGGTGCCGTCGGCCCCGAAACGATCGATCAGAACCGATCCAAGCAGCGGAGCGGCCGCAGCGGCGATCAGCGTCGGGGTGGCGAGGCGTCCCATGATTACGGGGTAGTCCCGGGGCCCGAAGACTGCCAGAGGCAACGCTCCCCTCGCGATCGACCACAATCCGTTGCCCGCGCCGTAGGCGAGCAAGGCGGCCGCGGCCGGCAATCCGAGCTGAAGTCCGAGGAAGCCGAGAAAAACGAGGGCCGTCGAGCTGATCATGGTCCAGATGGGATGATGTCGCTCGCGGCCGAGCATTTCCAGGACGCGTGCTCCGACCTGTGCCGGCCCGATCAGGGTTCCGAGCCCGACCGCCGCCGCAAGAGCATATCCTTGTGCGGTCAGGATCGTGATCAGGTGAACCGACCAGACCGAAGCGACCATGGCCAGCATGATCCCGGCGGAAGCTATGCACCAGAAACGCACGCGAAAAGCCGCTGCAACGGCCGTTTCGGCGGCATCCGTTTCGGCCGAACGGCGCGGTGACGCGTCACCTTTCGGCAATTTGAACCAGCACAGCGGCGCCATGACGAGAAGGTGCAGAAGGGCATAAGCGAGGCAGGTTGAGCGCCAGCCGTAGCTTTCGACCAGATAGGCGGATATCGGCCAGCACACCGTGCTCGCAAATCCGCCCCAGAGGGTGAGAGCCGTGATCGCCGAACGCGCGCCCGCGCCGAATATCCGTCCGAGGGCGGAGAAAGCCGCGTCATAGAGGCTCGCGGACATGCCCATGCCGAGGATGCACCAGGCCGCGAGGTAGACCGGAATGCTGTTCGAAAACCCGAGCAGCGCGAGTCCGCAGGCGATCAGAAGCATTCCCGATGCCAGGACTTTCCGGCCGCCGGTCGCCTGGATCAGCCGGCCCACTTTCCGCGCGCAGATACCGGAAACAAGGAGGCCGAGTGATATCCCGCCCGTAACATGGATCGGACTCCAGCCGGTATCCTCGGCAATCGGGCCGGCAAGTACCGCGAGCAGATAAAAGGTGCTTCCCCAGGCGAAGATCTCGACCAGGCCCAGGAGGGAGATCGTGAACATCCTCTCTTTCGGCGTCATGCAGGGGCACGCTCCGGGGTAGAGTGTGACGCATTACAGCCGCATCCCGTCTCTCCGAACGCTTTGGCCTCCTCATCCTTCGCGCAGCAGGCATCCAAATTCCGGACGGGGGCGCCGCCGCAGCAGCCCGGCTCGCTGGCCGCGGGCGCTTCAGCTCCGCAACAGGCGGAGCCCTCCGGGGTCAGGCGCCCGACGGCACCTTCGACCGGAGCGGATCGGCAGACGCCGGTCTCCGGGAGCTCGAGATGAACTTCCCGCGCCGCCGCATGATCGCCGGCGAGTTCCGCTGCGATGGAACGAACCTGCTCATATCCTGTCGTCATGAGAAAGGTCGGTGCCCGGCCGTAGCTCTTCGAGCCGACGATGAAGAAATCTTTCTCCGGATGCGAAAGCTCGACCACGCCATGCGGACGCACCGTTCCGCACGAATGCAGATTGGGATCGATGAGGGGAGACAGTGCCGGGGGAGCCTCGACCGCAGGATCGAGTGAGACGCGCAATTCCCTGAGCATCGAAAGCGCAGGTCTGAATCCGGTCGCCACGACGATGCGGTCGACCTCGAAGCTCAGCTCTTCGGATGCCTGCAGCGCAAAGACGGAAAGTCTTCCCGACAGGTTTCGCAGGCTCTGAAGCGCCAGAGGAGATTTCAGATCGACGCGACCGGAGCGGATGGCTTCGGCGGCCCGCATTCCCAGCATTCCACGGCCCGGAAGGGCATCGTTCAGGCCGCCACCAAGCAGCCGTTCGATACCGCCGCTACGGGTCGCCCAGGTGATCCGCGTATCCGGTGCCTCGTCCTGGAGGTCGATGAGGTCGAGAGCTGTATTGATCGCCGAGTGTCCGGCGCCGACAACAAGCGTATGCTTGCCCTCATAGACCGCTCTCGACCGTCCCTTCACATCCGGAATGCCGTAGGCGATGAGAGCGGCATTTTCCTGCTCGCCTTCGACCGGCAATCCGTCGAGGCCGATGGGATTCGGCTGCTGCCAAGTGCCGGAGGCATCGATGACCGCCCGGGCGTAAGCCCGGTGTTGCTGCCCGTCTCGATCGCGCCAGACGATGACGAACGAACTTTCGTCCCGTCCTTCGGTGACGAGCTTCGATCGGCCCTGGCGGCTGATCGATACGACCTCGGCCCCAAGATGGAGGTGCGGAGCAATCCCGGGATGGGCGGCAAGCGGGGCGAGATAGTCCCTGATCAGCTCGCCGCCGGTCGGGAGGTAATCGCCGTCGGGTTCCCGCCAGCCGTTTTGCTTCAGAAGAGCGCTCGCGGCGCTGTCGACATTGAACCGCCATGGCGAGAAGACACGGACGTGGGACCACTCGGATATCGAGGCGCCGGCACTTGCGCCGCGCTCGAAGATAAGGGGTGTCATGCCGCGTTCCAGCAACCTGGCGGCTGCCGCGAGACCCACCGGGCCGGCACCAATGATTGCTATCGCGGACGCAAGGTTTCCGTACATGATTTTTCCTTCGGTTATTCCGGAATTACCGAAATACATCGGCAAAATTTTTTAGAGTTCGGACGCAGCGCTCTCCATGACGCAGCCTGCATTCTCCTGATCTGCGCAACACTCATCGGCGAGGAAGCCGATGAGGCCGAGCATGGCAGAATATTCCGCGTGGCAGATGAGGCTGGTTCCCGTCCTTTCCTGGCGCACGAGACCCGTGCCGATCAGGCGTTTCAGATGGTGCGACAAGGTGGATGCCGGCATTTCCAACCGTTCCTGAAGCCCCCCGACCGGCAGCCCGCTTTGCCCGGCTCTGACCAGGATCCGGTATATCTCGAGCCTCGACCGGTTCCCGAGGGCCTCAAGCTGCTTTGACGCTAATTCGATGTTCATGGAAATAGAATGCCCGGACCGAGCCGGCTGTCAATATATTTCGAAAATTATCGAAATAAATGCCGGTATGTTATGTTGCCGAAGCGGTTCGCCGCCATGCAACGGATTTGCTAGGATGATAGAAAGCGGCTAAAAGCTGCCGCTCCGCGCCATCACGACGAGGCAATGACCGTGACCGCCGTTCGCCCCCGCGAGGACGTGAGGGAAATCTTCAAGTACCGGAAATACTGGGCCGAGCGCTTCGGCACAGCGCCGTTCCTGCCGATGAACCGGGAGGAGATGGACCGGCTCGGCTGGGACAGCTGCGACGTCATCCTGGTGACCGGCGACGCCTATGTCGACCATCCGAGCTTCGGCATGGCGGTGATCGGCAGGACGCTGGAGGCACAGGGCTTCCGTGTCGGCATCATCGCCCAGCCGGACTGGAACAGCGCCGACGCCTTCCGCGCGCTCGGGCGGCCGAACCTCTATTTCGGCGTGACCTCTGGCAACATGGACAGCCTCGTCAACAACTACACTGCCGACAAGCGCCCGCGCCGGGACGACGATTACACGCCCGGCTCCGAGCCCGGCAAGCGGCCGGACCGGGCGGTGCTGGTCTATACCCAGCGCTGCCGCGAGGCCTATTCCGACGTGCCGATCGTGCTCGGCGGGATCGAGGCCTCGCTGCGCCGGATCGCCCATTTCGACCACTGGAGCAACAAGGTCCGCCGCTCCATCCTGCTCGACAGCAAGGCGGACGTGCTGCTCTACGGCAATGCCGAGCGCGCGGTGATCGAGGTGACGCACCGCATCGCCCGCGGCGAGAACCCGCGCGACCTGTTCGACGTGCGCGGCCTGGCGCTGGTGAGGAACGAGAAGGCGCCGGACTACCGCGAGATCGACATGAGCTCGATCGACGATGCGCCGGAGCGCGCGGCGCGCGACGACGACCGCCAGGTGATCCGTCTGCCCGCTTACGAGACCGTGCGCGACGACCGCGAGGTCTATGCGCAGGCCTCCCGCATCCTCCATCTCGAGAGCAATCCTGGCAACGCGCGGCCGCTGGTGCAGCGCCACGGCGAGCGCGACGTCTGGATCACGCCGCCGCCGATCCCGCTCTCGACCAAGGAGATGGACTGGGTCTTCGACCAGCCCTATGCCCGCGCGCCGCATCCGGTCTATGGCGACGCCCGCATCCCGGCCTGGGAGATGATCCGCTTCTCGGTCAACATCATGCGCGGCTGCTTCGGCGGCTGCACCTTCTGCTCCATCACCGAGCACGAGGGCCGCATCATCCAGAGCCGCAGCCAGGAGTCGATCCTGCGCGAGATCGAGGACATGCGCGACAAGGTGCCGGGCTTCACCGGCCAGGTCTCCGATCTCGGCGGGCCGACCGCGAACATGTACCGCATGGCCTGCAAGGATCCGGAAATCGAGCAGAGCTGCCGCCGTCTCTCCTGCGTCTACCCGACGATCTGCAAGAACCTCAATACCGACCACAAGCCGCTGATCGATCTCTATCGCGCGGCGCGGGCGACGGACGGCGTGAAGAAGATCTCGATCAGCTCGGGCCTCCGCTTCGATCTCGCCGTCGAGAGCCCGGAATATGTCGAGGAGCTGGTGACCCACCATGTCGGCGGCTACCTGAAGATCGCGCCCGAACATACCGAGACCGGTCCGCTCGACATGATGATGAAGCCGGGCATCGGCTCCTACGACCGCTTCAAGGAGATGTTCGACGCGGCGGCGAAAAAAGCGGGGAAGAAATATTTCCTGATCCCCTATTTCATCGCCGCGCATCCGGGCTGCTCGGACGAGGACATGATGAACCTCGCCCTCTGGCTGAAGAAGAACGGCTACCGCGCTGACCAGGTGCAGACCTTCACGCCGACCCCGATGGCGATGGCGACGGCGATGTACTATTCCGGCCGCAACCCGCTGCGCCCGGTGCGCCGGACCGGCTCGGAGCGGGTCGAGACGGCGAAGGACATGAAGCAGCGCCGCCTGCACAAGGCTTTCCTGCGCTACCACGATCCGGAGAACTGGCCGCTGCTGCGCGAGGCGCTGAAGGAGATGGGCCGCGAGGACCTGATCGGCAACGGCAAGCAGCACCTGATCCCGCGCTGGCAGCCGGTGGGTACCGGCAAGGCCGGCGGCGAGGGCCGGCGGCGGCGCGCCGATGGGGCGGGCAAGCCGGCCCCGAAAGGCACCAAGGCCGGCTGGAAGCTGCCGCACCGTCCCGTCGAGATGGACGAGGGATCGGGCGGGCGTTCGCGTCCGGGCAAGCGCTCCAAGCCGAGGCGGCAGTCGCGCGCGCAAGGCTGACCGGCGCGCTCCTCGGGTAGCTGCCGGGTTCCTCAGGAACCCGGCTTGCCCCATCCTCCACCCGACGGCGTCTGCATGACGAAGAGATCGCCTGCATGGACGTCGTTGCGGTCGTTGCCTGCATGCTCGACGCGGGTGCCGTCCGCCCGTTCGATCCATTCCCGTCCGACCTCTCCCGGCTCCGCACCCGGCCCCGCGAAAGGCGGGACGCGGCGGTGGGAGCCGAGCGTGGTCACCGTCATGTCCTCGAGGAAACGGAGCTTGCGGGTGCAGCCGTCACCGCCCGTCCAGCGGCCCTTGCCGCCGGAGCCGCGCCGGATCGACCATTCCTCGAGCCGGACCGGGAAGCGGTGCTCCAGCACCTCGGGGTCGGTGCCGCGGGTGTTGGTCATGTGGGTCTGCACCGCCGAGCAGCCGTCGAAACCGGGACCGGCGCCCGTGCCGCCGCAGATCGTCTCGTAGTTCTGGATCTTCTCGTTGCCCCAGACGAAGTTGTTCATCGTCGCCTGTGAGCCGGCCATGGCGCCGAGCGCGCCCATCAGGGCGTTGCAGGCGAGCTGGCTGACCTCGGTGTTGCCTGCGATCACGGCCGACGGATACTGCGCATTCACCATCGAGCCTTCCGGCGCGATGATCTTCAGCGGTTTGAAGCAGCCTTCGTTCAGCGGGATCGGCGCGCCGACCAGCGTGCGGAAGACGTAGAGCACGACGGCGTGGCAGACGGCGAGGGGGGCGTTGTAGTTGAACGCGTTCCGAGCCGTTCCGGTGAAGTCGATCTCGGCCGAGCGGCTGGCATGGTCGACCCGGACGGCGACGCGGATGAACTCCCCGTTATCCAGTTCGTAGTCGAAGGAGCCGTCCTTCAGGGCGTCGATCACCCGGCGGACGCACTCCTCGGCGTTGTCCTGCACGTGCCGCATGTAGGCGTGCACGGTCTCGAGGCCGAACTGCCGGATCATTTTGGCGACCTCGCGCGCGCCGGTCTCGTTCGCCGCGACCTGGGCGGCGAGATCGGCCATGTTCTCGTTCACGTTGCGGCAGGGATAGCGCCCCGAGGAGAGCAGCGCGCGGGTTTCCGCCTCGCGGAAGACACCGCCGTCGACCATCTTGAAATTGTCGATGAGGACGCCTTCCTCTTCGATATGGCGACTGTCCGGCGGGGCGGAGCCCGGCGTCTTGCCGCCGATATCGGCGTGGTGTCCGCGCGAGGCGACATAGAAGATCGGCTTGCCGCCCTCGAAGACCGGCGTGATGACGGTGACGTCGGGCAGGTGCGTGCCGCCGTTGAAGGGGGCGTTCAGGACATAGACGTCGCCTTCCTTCATGTCCGGGTTGAGCCGGATCACGGTGCGGATGGATTCCGACATCGAGCCGAGATGCACCGGCACGTGCGGCGCGTTCGCCACGAGGCCGCCGTCGGGCGCGAAGAGGGCGCAGGAGAAGTCGAGCCGCTCCTTGATGTTGACCGAATAGGCGGTGTTGGCGAGGGTCGCGCCCATCTGCTCGGCAATCGACATGAAGAGGTTGTTGAAGACCTCCAGCATCACCGGATCGGCCGCGGAGCCGACGGCTTCCCTGCGCTTCATCGGATAGGCGCGGGAGAGGATCAGGTGGCCCCACTCGTTGAGCGATGCGCGCCAGCCGGGCTCGATCACGTTGGTGCCGGTTGGCTCCTTGATGATCGCCGGTCCCGCGACCGTCTGGCCGGGCTGCATGGTCTCGCGGTCGTAGAGCGGTGTCGTATCGCCGCCGAAATGGCTGGCGACATGGTCCACCGGGACCGGGTCTGCGCTGCCCAGCTGCAGCTTCGTGTCGGCGATCTCCGCCGCGCCGCCGACGGCCTCGACAGCGAGCGCCTCGAAGACCAGTTCGCGTTCACCGGCGGTGAAGCCGAAGCGCGCGCGGTGGGCTTCGTCGAAACCGGCGCGTAGGGCCGCCTCGTCGCCGAACGAAACCTCGAGCGCCTGGTGCGAGCCGCGGTAGCGGAGATGGGCGCGCTTCTCGACCCGGATCGCATCGGGCGCAACACCCTGAGACTGAACTTCGGCGACGGCTTCGGCAGCCGCCTCGGCCAGCACCTTTTCGGCTTCGGCAACGGAGGCGATCGGCGCGTCGAACTGGCGTTCACGCAGCGCCCGGATCTCGGCGAGGCCCATGCCGTAGGCGGAGAGCACGCCGGCGAAGGGGTGCACGAAGACGGTCTCCATGCCGAGTGCGTCGGCGACGGCGCAGGCATGTTGGCCGCCGGCGCCGCCGAAGCATTGCAGGGTGTATTTCGTGACGTCGTAGCCGCGCTGCACGCTGATCTTCTTGATCGCGTTCGCCATGTTCTCGACCGCGATGCGCAGGAAACCCTCGGCCAGGTCCTCGGGCGTGCGTTCCGCTTCGCCGGTCTCGGCGGCGATCTGTTTCGCCAGCTCCGCGAACTTCTCCCGCACCACGTCGGCGTCGAGCGGCTGGTCGGCCTCGGGGCCGAACACGGCGGGGAAATGGTGCGGCTGCAGCTTGCCGAGCATGACGTTGCAGTCGGTGACGGTCAGCGGACCGCCGCGGCGGTAGCAGGCGGGTCCCGGATCGGCGCCCGCGCTGTCCGGTCCGACCTGGAAGCGGCCGTCGCGGAAATGCAGGATCGAGCCGCCGCCGGCCGCGACCGTGTGGATATTCATCATCGGCGCGCGCATGCGCACGCCCGCGACCTCGGTCTCGAAGGAGCGCTCGTAGGCGCCCGCATAATGGCAGACATCGGTCGAGGTGCCGCCCATGTCGAAGCCGATCAGGCGGTCGTAACCGGCAAGCTCGCCGGTCTTCACCATGCCGACGACACCGCCGGCGGGGCCGGAGAGGATCGCGTCCTTGCCGTTGAAGAGGGCGGCGTCGGTCAGGCCGCCGTTCGACTGCATGAACATCAGCCGGCCCTCGCCGCCGAGTGCGTCGGAGACCTGGTTCACGTAGCGCCGCAGGATCGGGGAGAGATAGGCGTCGACCACGGTGGTGTCGCCGCGCGGGACCAGCTTCATCAGCGGCGAGATCTGGTGCGAGACGCTGATCTGGCCGAAGCCTTCCTCGGCCGCGATGGCGGCGACGCGGGCCTCGTGCACCGGGTTGAGGTAGCTGTGCATGAAGGCGATGGCGACGCTGTCGATCCCGTCCGCCTTCGCCTGCCGGAGCGCGGCGCGGGCGGCGTCCTCGTCGAGTTCGGTCAGGACCTCGCCAGCCGCGTCCAGCCGCTCCGCGATCTCGGTGACCCGCTCATAGAGCAGCTCCGGCAGCTTGATATGGAGATCGAAAAGCTGCGGCCGGGTCTGGTGCCCGAGGCGCAGCAGATCGCCGAAGCCTTTCGTGATCAGCAGCAGCGTGCGGTCGCCCTTGCGCTCGAGGAGAGCGTTGGTCGCGACCGTCGTGCCCATCTTCACGGCGTCGATCGTGTTCGACGGCACCGGATCGTCCTGCCCGAGACCGAGCAGTTCGCGGATGCCCTGCACGGCCGCGTCGCGATAGCGCTCCGGGTTCTCCGACAGCAGCTTGTGGGTCTGCAATGTCCCGTCCGGCTTTTGCGCCACGATGTCGGTGAAGGTTCCGCCGCGGTCGACCCAGAATTGCCACATGACAAAGTTTCTCCGTTGGCGCCCAAAGCGCATCAGTAGTCAGCCCAGAAAGGTAGTTCAGTTGATCAGTAGAACAGGCCTGGCAGCCATAATGCGAGATCGGGGAAGAGGAGCAGAAGTGCGATCATCGCGAACATAGTGATGACGAATGGGGCGGCACCGACCATAACGTCCGATAGCTCGCCTCTTTCGCGGACTCCCTGTACGACATAGAGATTGATCCCGATCGGTGGGGTAATGAGCGCGGTTTCCAGCAGCACCATGAGCAGGATCCCGAACCAGACCGGATCGAAACCGAGCGAGATCACGATCGGTGTCACCAGTGGCGCGACGGTCAGCAGCATGGAAAGCGTCTCCATGAAGCAGCCGACGACGATCAGGACCGCGATCAGCATCAGCATGGTTTGCATCGGCGAGAGGCCGAGCCCGGTGACGAAATCCGCCAGCGCCTGGGTCAGGCCGATGACCGAGAGGACGAAATTCAGGAACACCGCGGCGAGGATGATCAGCATGATCATCGAGGTCGTCCGCATGGTGCCCTCGATCGCAGCCCGCATCATCTCAAGTGAGAGCGAGCGGTTCGCCGCGGCGAGGACGAGTGCGGCGATCACCCCGAGGGCGGCGGCCTCGGTCGGCGTCGCGACGCCGGCATAGATCGAGCCGACCACGACGAGGAAGATCCCGATCGGCGGCAGCAGCGACGGCAGCGCGGCGATCCGATCGCTCCAGGTCGCGTTCACGCTTTCACCGCCCCAGGACGGCTTGGCAAGGCAGAGGATGATGACCGTGACCATGAAGAGCGCGGCGAGCAGGAAGCCGGGAACGAAGCCCGCGAGATAGAGCTCCGGCACCGAGGTGTCGGTCAGCAGACCAAACAGGATCAGGTTGATCGAGGGCGGGATCAGGATGCCGAGCGTGCCGCCGGCTGCGATGGTGCCGAGGAAGATCCGTTCGTTGTAGCCGCGTTTCTCGATCTCTGGGATCGCGACGGTACCGATGGTGGCCGCGGTCGCGACGGAGGAGCCGGAGGTCGCGGCGAAGAGCGCGCAGGAGCCGGTATTGGCATGCATCAGCCCGCCCGGCAGCCAGCCGAGCCAGGTGACGATGCCCTCGTACATCTTCGCGGCGATGCCGGAGCGGAGCAGGATCTCGCCGAGCAGGATGAACATCGGGATCGCGACCAGCAGGAAGTCGGTTCCGGTCTGCCAGACCATGTCGCCGAGCGCGCGGTGCAGCGGCATCGGGCTCTCGAGGTACTGCATGGTGAGGCCGAGCCAGCCGAGCACGGCGGCGACCGGGACGGCGAGGGCGATGAGGCCCAGAAGGATCAGGAGTGTCTTGGTCAGCATCAGGCGGTCTCGTCGTGAATCTGTTCTTCGAGGGTCTTCACGCCGATCCTGCGTTCGCCTTCCGCGGCATTGCCGGTCAGCGTCGCGAAGAGCGAGCCGACGAAGAGCAGGACGCCGCAGAGCACGAAGAACATCCAGCCGGCGAGCCAGGGGATCTGAGGGATCGCGAGCGGCGTGCGCATCGGGGTGATCGAGCGCGAGCCGTGCTCCAGCGTGTCGGCGACAAGGCCAGAGGCCATCCAGGTGACGATGCCGGCGAACCCGATCAGCAGGGCGAGGCCGAAGAAGTTCAGGAAGATCCGGAGCGGGCGCGGCAGGATCAGGAAGAGGGCGTCGACCCGGATATGGGCGCGTTCGAAGAGCGCGAAGGCGAGGCCGAGGGAGGTGGCGACGCCGAAGGCATAGCCAGAGATTTCGTCCGCCCCGGCGATCGACATGTTGAACAGTTTCCGGACGAACACCTCGACGGTGACGAGAACCGCGGATCCGAGTATCAGCGCGCCGCCGAGCCATACGAGCCAGCGGGACAGCCGGTGCCCGGCGTCAATCAGGCGAAGCATGGAAATTCTCCCTCGAGGAGGTGACCGGGACAGGTTCGGAAGGGCAGGCCGGCGCCGGAGACAATCCGGCGCCGGTCCGTTCAGGTTACTTCGCCTTGGCGGTCAGGCCGAGGATCTTGCCGACGCTGTCGTTCCAGCCGGCCGCGCACTCGGCGCCGCAACGCTCGGCCCAGCGGGCGAGCACAACCTCGTTCGCGATCTTGTCGCGGAGGGCAAGGTCCTCCTTGGAGGGCTTCACCAGCTTCATCGCGCCCGGCTCGCCGATGTCGCACTTGCCGCCGGTGATGCAGCTGATCGCGACTTCGTCCTCGGTGGCGGTCTCGGTCCACATCTGGTCGTTCAGGATCGCCAGTTCCTTCTGCAGCATCGCCTGCTTCTCGGCGCCCATGGCGTTCCACTTGTCCATGTTCATGGCGCCGAAGGCGAGGCCCCAGCCCACGCGGAGCGTATAGGCATGGGTCGCGACCTGGTGCCACTTCGCCTTGTAGGCGGACATCGTGCCGGTGATGCCGCAATCGACGACGCCCTTCTCGAGAGCGGGGATGACCTCGGCGAACGGAACGGTGACGGAGGTGCCGCCGACGCCCTCGACGAAATCGCCGAGCGTGGTCGCATAGACGCGGATCTTCTTGCCGGCGAGATCCTTGATGCCGTTCACCTCGCCGTTGCACCAGAGCGTCTGGCTCGGGAACGGATAGAGCATCAGCAGCTTGGCGTTATAGATCTCGGCGAAGGCCTTCTCGAGGATCGGGAAATAGGCCTTGGACACCGTGCGCTGGGTCTCGATGTCCTGGGTGACGGAAGAGAGATCGGCGCCCTCGAACACGGCGTTTTCAGCGGCGACGTAGCCCGGCAGGCCGAAGGCGAAGTCGAACACACCGTTTTTCACCAGGCGCATGATCTCGAAGCCCTTGAGGCCGAGTTCGGTCTGCGGCTTGACCTCGCCGACGATGGCGCCGCCGGTGGCCTTGGCGATGTGTTCGTTCCAGAACGGGCCTTCGTGCTTCTGGTAATTCGTCAGGCTGCCCCAGGTGCCGACGGCCTTGATGACGGTGGGGCCATCCGCGAGTGCGGGTCCGGAGATCGTGAGGCCGCCGGCAACGGCGAGCGCCGCGGCAAGAGTGGAAAATCGCTTCATGTGTAGTCTCCCTGTTTGTCTGCTGTTCAGGCGATGAAACTGTTGGTGGAGTCTTCTATGTCCGTGATCAGCATCCGCCCCGGTGTGTGGGTGATGCAGATCGGCGGGCGCGCTTCTGCGAGCGCGTTTTGGGGGGTGACACCGCAGGCCCAGAACATCGGCACGCCGTCGGTCGAGACCGGCGGGTCGCCCCAGTCGGGGGACTGGACGTCGGCAATTCCGATTTCGGACGGGTCGCCGATATGGACCGGCGCGCCGTGCGCCCACGGGAAGCGGCTGGTGATCTCGCGCGCCTCTTCGACCTGATGCTCGGGAATGTAGCGCAGCGAGACGACCATGCCGCCGCCGAACGGGCCGGAGGGGACGGTGTCGATATTGGTCCGGTACATCGGCACGGTGGTGTCGGCCTCGATATGGGCGACCGGGATGCCGGCGGCGACGAGGGCGTTCTCGAAGGTGAAGGAGCAGCCGATGGCGAAGGCGACGAGGTCGTCGCGCCAGACCTGCTTCAGGTCGGGCACTGTCTCCGCCAGCTTGCCGTCCCGGTAGATGTTGTAGGAGGGGGTGTCGGTCCGCACGTCGATCTCTCCGAGACCCGGCCAGAGCGGATTGCCGGTCTCGGTCATGCCGACGAGCGGGCAGGGCTGAGGGTTCTGGCGGCAGAAGGTCTCGAAATCGCCCGCGTAGTCCGACGGCAGGATGGCGAGATTGACCTGCAGCTTGCCGGCGGCGAGCCCCGCGGTATGGCCGCGATAGGCGCCGCTCCTGATCGCGGCGCGTACCGTTTTGACATCCATCTCCGCGAGCGCCGCGAAGGATGGGTGCGCCGGATTGTTGTGTTCAAGCATCGCTGCCTCCCGTTCGGGTGAAACCTTAGGCAGCGAAAACGATCACGTTCAAATTAGTAATTTTGCAGAAAATCGATTAATTATTTTTATCGTACTTGATGGCAGTCCGCTGCGCGATCTCGGCCGCGCGGGCGCTCACCATCGCGTCGGGCGTGGCGAGAAACGAGGCTGTGAAGGCGAGGGGCGCGGGCGTCCAGCCGGGATCGAAGCGCTCGACCTGGCCCGACGCGAGATAGTCCGCGGCGAGCGAGAGCGGCAGCGCGCCGATCCCGAGACCGGCCGCGACCAGCCGGAAGCAGGCAGAGAGCGAGGAGGAGGGGAAGATCACCGCGCTGGAGCCGTAGCGCTCCATCAGCTCCTCCTTCAGCAGGCGGAACGGACGTGTGTCGCGGGCGAAGGTGATCACCGGCGCGCCTTTTGCCGGATCGCTGACCGCGAGGTCGGGCGCCCGTAGCCAGGTCATCTCGAAGGCCGGCAGGGAGATGTTCTCGACCCGGTAATCCGAGACCGGCCCCATCAGCAGCGCGAGGTCGATGGCGTTTCCGAGCAGCCGCTCACGCAGATTGCGGGAGATGTCGACGTCGATCTCGACGGTGAGACGGGGAAACTCGGCTCTCAGATCGGCGATGAAATCGGGCAGCCAGGACTGCACGATGGTTTCCGAGACGCCGATCCGGAAAAGGCTCTCCACCTGTTCCGGCTGGCCCACATTGCTTTGGATTAGGCTGTTCAGCTTCAGATACTGCTCGGCATAGCCGATCAGCGCCATCCCGCTCTTGGTCGGCTGCATAGAGGCGGAGCGGTCGAACAGTTCCACCCCGAGGGCGGTTTCGAGGGTCTTTATGCGGGCCGTGATCGCGGGTTGCGTCAGATGCAGTTCCTCGGCGGCCTTGCGCACGTTGCCGGTCCGCGCGACCGCAAGAAAGGCCCGTATCTGATCCAGCGTAAAACGCACCGAAGATCCCGTTCGCGTGAAAAGATATCCCAAGCTACTGCGACGGGATTGCGCGTGACAGCCCTATCTCGAAGGTCACCAGACGTCCTGGCGGGATAGCGCCTCGACGACCTGGACCATGATCCGGTGCAGTTCGGAAAAGCTGCGGTTGCCGGCCCGGTCGATCCGCATGATCAGACAGAGGCCCCAGTTCAGTTCCGGGTCCAGCGGGCGCGAGATGAGGGTGCCGCCGGCGATCTCCCGGGTCACCGCGCTCTTGGTGAGGACGGTGGCGCCCAGGCCGGCCGAGACCATGGCCTTGGTGATGGAGACACCATTGACTGCAGCGGCAATGTTCAGCTTCAGGCGGTTTCTTTCGGCATAACTCTCCAAGAGGTCGCGCAGGCCGAAAGCGGCGTCGGGGAGGATCAGCTCACGGTCCTGGAGCCAGGCGGCGGGGACCCGATCCGGCAGGTCGCGGCCGGCGGGCGCGATGAAATGCATGCGCTCGGAAACGAGGGGGAGCACCAGCATCTCGTCCCGCGGCTCAGGATCGTGCACGAGGCCGAGATCGAGCTCCTTGCGCAGCACGGCCTCATAGGTCGCGGCGGAATAGCTCTCCCGGACATGCAGCCTGATCGCCGGCCATTTCTCGCCGCAGATCCGGAACAGTTCCGGCATCAGGGTCTCTCCTGCGGTCGGCGGAACACCGATCACCACGGAGCCGCCGGGCTCTCCGAGAAGGGAGCTGATCTCGTCGCGGGCATGGCCCATCGAGGTCAGGATCTGCTGGGCGTGAAGCAGGAAACGCTGGCCCGCCTCGGTCACTTCGATGCCGTTCTTCTGGCGAAGGAAGAGCCGCCCGCCGAGTTCCTCTTCAAGAGCTCCGACCTGTCGGCTGATTGCGGATTGCGCGATGCGCAGCTTGCGGGCGGCTGCGGTGAAGCCGCCTTCCTCGGCGACGGTGATCACGTATCTGAGGATCCTGTGATCGAACATTTTCCACTCCGGGGCGCGCGAGGGATCGATGCAGGCTCAAAACATCTCATTGAGGCATGGATAATATACAAATAATGCATTGGCGATATCGAATGTTTCCCGCCAGTCTGGCCGTCAAGAAAAGCGGGGACTGCCCGCTGGGACTCAGCAATGGGAGGTGCACATGATGTTCCGCAATCTGCGGCGCTATGCCGTCACGGGCCTTTTCGGCCTTGTCTTCACCGGAACCAGTCTGATCACGGGCCAGGTTTCCGCCGATACCTACAAATGGATCACCTCGAAGCCGCAGGGCGCGAACGACGCGCAGGCGATCAGCACCCAGTGGATGGTCGACGAGTTCAAGCGGCGCACCGGCGGCAAGCACGAGATCCAGGTCTTCTGGGGCGGCAGCGTCGCCAAGACCCGCGAGATCCCGGACGCACTTTCAGCCGGCGCCGGCGATTTCGGTGACATCATCACCCCCTATTTCCAGGACAAGTTTCCGCTGAACAATGCGGTTGGTTTCTTCATCCCGCAGCCGAACTCGACCATCGAGGTCGCGCTGATGATGCAGAAGTGGCATCGGGTCTATCCGCAGTTCGATGCCGAACTGGCGAAACACAACCTGAAAGCCATCGGCTTTCGTCCGCTCGAGAGCTACGGCCTGCTCTGCCGCGAGGAGGTCAAGTCCCTCGCCGACCTGAAGGGCAAGCGGATCCGCACCTACGGGCACGCCTATCCGAAGATCGTCGAAGCGATGGGCGCGACGCCGGTCTCGATCGCCACTTCGGAAGCCTATGAGGCCCTGCAGCGCGGCATCCTCGACTGCACGCCGATCGGCCCTGCCCTGGCGCGCGGCTGGAAGTACGATGAGGTCGCGAAATACTTCATCAAGTTCCCGTTCGGTGCGTCCTTCGGCCATCTGGTCGCGATGAACCGGAAGTCCTTCGATGCGATGCCGGACGACGTGAAAGCCATCGTCGAAGGCCTCGGCCGTGAATATGCCGTCCGCTATGCCGTCGATCTCGAGGTCCAGATCGCCGAAGTGCTGAAGGGCTGGAAGAGCGCCGGCGTCACGGTCATCGACTTCCCGGCCGACGAAGCCGCCAAACTGGTCGACGACGCCGGTGTGCAGGAGGTCCGCAAGACCTGGATCGAGAAGGCCAATGCGGCCGGCCTGCCGGGCGACGAGATTGCCGCCGAGCTAAGGTTCTGACGCTTTCCGGCGCGCACCGGAGCCTCCGGTGTGCGCCGCTTGCTGCTATCCTGACCGTCCCGACACCTAGCGACGAGGGTTCCCGATGAGCGCGCCGCGTTCCGCCCCCGGCCCGTTGAGCCGTGCCGAAAACCTGCTCGACCGCCTGCTCGACGTGATGGCGGTTCTCTCCGGAGCCGTCCTCTTTCTGATGATGTTCCTGGTGGTGGCGAACACGCTGACCCGGAAGTTCCTCAACTGGCCGATCACCGGCGCTTTCGAGGCGACCGAGTCCATGCTCACGCTGGCGATCTTTCTCGGCCTCGCCTACACGCAGAAAGTCGGCGCGCATATCAGCGTCGATGTCCTGAGCCGTCATTTCAGCGGTCTCTCGAAGCGGGTCTTCGAGCTTTCTGCGCCCGTGCTCGGCACGGCTTGTTTCGGTTGGGCGACCTATGCGAGCTGGCTCTACGCCCTCGATTCCTTCCGCATGTCCGAGCAGGAATGGGGCTCGATCACCTATCCGATCTGGCCGGTCAAGATGCTGATCGTCTTCGGCCTCGGTGCGCTCACCCTGCGCTATCTGCTGGAAATCGGCATCATTGCCGGTGGCGAACGCTCCGCCGAGGAGAACGGACGATGAGCCTCGCCGTCGGAACCATCGGCTCGCTGGTGCTGATCGCCGCGATCCTCTCGGGTGCCAATGTCATGGTCGCGCTCGCCCTCGTGGGCGCCATCGGGCTCGCAATCATAGGCGATTTCAACGTCGCGACCGCGCTGATGGGCAGTGTCTTCTTCGACACCACTCACAGCTTCAATTTCAGCGTCATTCCGATGTTCCTGCTGATGGGCTTCTTCGCCATGCGCGCCGGGCTCGGGCAGGACATGTTCGACGCGGCGACGAAATGGCTCGGCGGGCTCCGCGGCGGGCTCGCGATCTCGACCACGATCGGCGCCGCCGCCTTCGGGGCAGCCGCCGGATCCAGCGTCGGCTCCGCCACCATTTTCACGCGGCTCGCTCTGCCGGAAATGCTGGCGCGTGGCTACGACAAGCGCCTCGCCTCCGCCTCGATCGCCATCTCGGGCACGCTCGCCGTGATGATCCCTCCGAGCGCGCTCATGGTGGTTTACGGTATCCTGACCGATACCAGCATCGGCGGTCTGCTGCTCGCCGGGGTGATTCCGGGCTTCACCTTCGCCTTCATCCTCTGCTTCGCGACCTATCTCTGGGTCCGGATCTATCCTGAATCCGCGCCGCAGATGGTCGAGCGCTTCACGATGCGCGAAAAGATGGCCTCGCTGCGCCTGGTCGGCCCGCTGCTGCTGGTCATCGTGGTGATCATTCTCGGGCTTTATCTCGGCTTCTTCACCCCGACGGAGGCGGGCGGTGTCGGTGCGCTGGTGACGCTGATCCTCGCCGCCATCCGCCATCGCGGCCTCAAGGGTGTCGAGCTCACGGAAACGCTGCTCGACACGGTGAAGACCTCAGGCATGATCTTCGCGATCATCATCGCGGCGATCCTGTTCTCGAAGTTCCTCGCTTTCTCCGGTGTCACCCATGCGCTCGGTGGCTTCCTGACCGGGCTCGAGACCAATCGCTGGGTCATCGTCGGCTTCATCGTGCTGATCTATCTCGTGCTCGGGATGCTGATGGACGCGCCGGGACTGCTGGCGATCACCCTGCCGATCACCCACCCGGTGATGCTTGGCCTCGGTTTCGACGAGATATGGGTCGGCGTCTTCGTCGTCCTGCTCTGCGAGCTTGGCGCCGTGACCCCGCCGGTCGGGATCAACTGCTTCGTGGTCCAGGCGGCCTCCGAGGGGCGCGTCGAGCTCGACGAGGTGTTCCGGGGGCTGACGCCCTTCTTCCTTGCCGGGCTGGTCATGCTGGTCCTGCTCTGCCTCTTCCCGGAAATTGCGACCTTCCTTCCGGATACGATGAAACAGTGAGCTGGTGCGGGTCTTCCGTGCACCGCGTTGACGACAGGTAATCTCATGCTGACGCTTTATTCCTCCCTGACCTCTCCCTATGGCCGCAAGGTCAGGATGGTGATCGATATCCTTGGCCTGGCGGACCGGATCGAGGTCCGCCATGCAAGCACTCTCGATCCGGACGATCCGCTCCGCAAAGCGAATCCGCTCGGCAAGATCCCGGCCCTGGAGCTGGCGGATGGCCAGACGATCTTCGACAGCCGGGTGATCGTCGAGTTCCTCGAGACGACCTATGACGACGGCAAGATCATCCCGCGCGAGCCGGGGCGCCGGTTCCGGGAACTGACACTTGCCGCGTTGGCCGAAGGCATCAACGACGCACTCCTGCTGATCACCTACGAGGGGCGTTTCCGCGAGCCGGAGCAGGCGAGCCGGGTCTGGCTCGACCATCAGTACGGCAAGGTCCGCCGTGGCCTCGAAGAGGTCTGCCGCAATCTTGATGCCTACCGGTCGCCGGGGATCGCCGCGATTTCACTGGCCTGCGCGCTCGGTTACGCCGACTGGCGCAAGCAGCTCGACTGGCGGGCCGAGTTTCCGCCGCTCGCCGGCTGGCTGGAGGAGTTCGAGCGCATCCAGCCGGCCTTCGCGCGCACTGCGGCGCCAGCCGAATAACCGAGAAGGGAAGCAGCCAGATGCAGCGCATTCCGGAACTCGATCCAGCGTGCTTGAACGACGAACAGAAGCGGATCTATGACGAGATCGCCTCCGGTCCGCGCGGCGGTGTCCGCGGGCCGCTCGCGGTCTGGCTTCGGCGGCCGGGGCTCGCCGACCGGGCGCAGGCGCTTGGGCGCTATTGCCGCTATGACAGCTCGCTTTCGCCGCGGCTCTCCGAACTCGCGATCCTGACCACGGCGCGGATCTGGGACGCGGCCTACGAATGGGCGGCGCACGAGCCGCATGCCGAAAAAGCCGGTCTGCCGCGCGCGGTGATCGATGCGCTGAAGGAAGACCGCGATCCACATTTCGAGGCGGAGGACGAGGCGGTCGTCTACGAGGTTTCCCGCCGGCTCAATCTCGACCGCCGGCTGACGGACGAACTTTATCGCCGAGCGGAACAGATTCTCGGCCTCGACGGGCTGATCGATCTGGTCGGCGTGCTTGGTTATTACAGCCTGATCTCAATGACGCTGAACGCTTTCGAGATCGAGGTCCCGCCCCAGTTCCGAAAAGAAACCTGAGACCGGCAAGATTTCATGGACCAGAAACCGAGCTACCATCCGAGCCCTTCCGAACCGTCGCTGAAGCTTCCGGCGGGCGCGACGGATTGTCATTGCCACGTCTTCGGGCCGGAGGCGACCTTCCCCTATGCCGACGACCGGACCTACACCCCGTCCGGCGAGGCCCCGAAGGAAAAGCTTTTCGCGATGCATGACGCGATGGGGCTGGAGCGCTGCGTCATCGTGCAGGCAGGCTGTCACGGCTTCGACAATTCGGTGGTCGCCGACGCGATCGCGGCCCGCCCGGGGCGCTATCTCGGCATCGCTCTGCTGCCGGTGGAGACGCCCGTTGCGAAGATGCGGGAGCTCGACGCGCAGGGCTTCCGCGGTGTCCGCTTCAATTTCATGCGGCATCTCGGCAAAGGCGCGTCGCTCGCCGAGGTGATCGCGATGACAGAGCGTCTCGCCGAAATCGGCTGGCACCTGCAGGTCCATATGGAAAAGGAACTGCTGGCGGAGATGGTTCCCGAGCTGAAGCGGTCCCGTGTCCCGGTGGTGATCGACCATATGGCCCGGGTCGATGCCTCCCTCGGCCTGGAACAGCCTGCCTTCACGGCGCTCCGGCACCTGCTGGAAGACAGCAATTTCTGGGTCAAGGTCAGCGGCTCCGAACGCGCCTCAAAGGAAGGGCCGCCCTATGCCGACGGCGTGCCCTTCGCCTCGACACTGGTCGCCGAGTTCGGTGATCGGGTGCTCTGGGGCACCGACTGGCCGCATCCGAACCTGGCGGGACCGGTGCCGGACGACGGCATGCTGGTGGATCTGATCGGGACGATCGCTCCCTCGGAAGCGGCGCGGCAGGCGCTGATGGTGGACAATCCGGCAAGGCTCTACGGCTTCGCCTGAGAAATCGGATCAGAGGAACAGATATGACAGGTCGTCTCGAAGGCAAGGTTGCGATTGTGACCGGCGCGGGTTGCGTTGGCCCCGGCTGGGGGAACGGGCGGGCGATCTCGGTACGGTTCGCCGAGGAGGGGGCGAAAGTCTACGCCGTCGATCTGAGCGAGGAAGCGCTCGCAGAGACAGTCGAGCGGGTTCACGCCGTCGGCGGCGAGATCGAGACGCGGCTGACCGACGTCACGGACAGCAATGCTGTCCGCGAAATGGCGGAAGCCTGCATCGTGCGGTTCGGCAGGATCGATATCCTCGTAAACAATGTCGGCGGCTCGGCGGCGGGCGGTCCGGTGGAGCTGAGTGAGGAGGTCTGGGACACGCAGATCGACCGCAACCTCAAAAGCGTCTTCCTCACCTGCAAGCATGTGCTGCCGCAGATGGAAGCTCAAGGTGCGGGCGCGATCGTCAATCTTTCCTCGACCTCCGGCCTGCGCTGGACCGGTGCCGCCCAGGTCGCCTATGCCGCGACAAAGGCCGGGGTGATCCAGTTCTCCAAGGTGACGGCGGTGCAGTACGCGCCGAAGGGTATCCGGGTGAATACGGTGGTTCCGGGCCAGCTGCACACGCCGATGGTCGAGGCGCGTCTCGCCGGCCAGCGCGCAGGAGGCGATGTCGATGCCCTTCTGCAGACACGCCTGAAACGGATCCCGCTCGGCTTCATGGGCGACGGACGGGACACCGCCAATGCAGTGGTCTACCTCGCCTCCGACGAGGCGCGCTTTGTCACCGGCACGGAGATCGTCGTCGATGGTGGTATGACCGCGCGCTGCGACTGACGCCCAGTCACCGATCACGACGCCGTTGCATGACGAAAAGAAACTCGGGGAATCGGGTCGATTAGCGGATTGGACGCGCCCGATTTTCAGACCTCATAGCCATAGAGCCACTGATGCGGCCGGGCCGCCTTCCGGTCGCCGAACAATCGATAAAGCCTTCCCAGTTCGGGATAATCGATCGGCCGGGTGCTTTGACAGAGCCGTCATGCCGGTGTTGGGTGATCTGATCGGTCTTGCAATGAATATGGCGTTTTGAGACAAGCTACGCGCGAGCTTTTGCGGTTTCGCGGCTTCGAAGAGGACCTGTTCTTGGCTCATGTTCAGCGGTTTTTCTCTCTGGCCGCAAAGGTATGCGGGGCGATCGACTGTTCGGAGATCGAAGCCATGGCCCGATGCCTGAAAGAGGTGCGCGATCAGGGCGGGCGGCTCTTCATTCTCGGGGTCGGCGGCAGCGCCGGAAATGCGAGCCACGCGGTCAACGACTTCCGCAAGCTGTGCGGGATGGAAGCCTATGCGCCGACCGACAATGTCTCCGAACTGACCGCACGCACCAATGATGAAGGTTGGGAGACCGTGTTTCGCGAATGGCTGAAGACGAGCCGTGCCCGGAGCGAGGACGCGCTGCTCGTCTTCTCCGTCGGCGGTGGAGACGCCGAGCACGGGGTATCCATGAACCTTGTACATGCCATCGACCTCGCCCGCGAGCGCGGGATGAAGATCTGTTCGGTCGTCGGCCGGGATCAGGGCCATGCCGCCAGGCACAGCACCCACGCCGTCGTGGTGCCGCAGGTTGACGCGGCCCTGGTCACACCGATATCGGAAGCGTTCCAGGCCGTTGTCTGGCATGCGCTTGTCAGTCATCCGGATCTACAGATAACCGCAACCAAGTGGTGACCAGACAATTGCGCGGCAGACAGGCAGAGCGATGATTTCGAAAAATGGACTGAATATCGCGATTTATGCCGACGGCGCCGATCTGGATACCATCGCGGCGCGCGCCGCCGATCCGCGGATCAGCGGGTTCACGACAAACCCGACGCTGATGAGGAAGAGCGGGATCGAGGATTACGAGCGGTTTGCCGAGGATGCACTCGCGATTGTCGGGAACCGCCCGATCAGCTTCGAGGTCTTTGCCGACGATTTTCCGACCATGGAAAAACAGGCGCGGAAAATCGCGTCATGGGGAACCAATGTTGCGGTGAAAATTCCCGTCACGAACACCAGAGGAGAGTCCGCCGCGCCGCTGATCAGGGCTCTTTCGGCGGATGGCATCACGGTGAATGTGACCGCGATCTTGACAACAGAGCAGGTGGCCAAGGTCGCAGAGGCGCTGTCGGCCGATACGCCGGCGATCGTTTCCGTCTTCGCGGGCCGCATTGCCGATACCGGGCGGGACCCGGTCCCCTACATGGTCGAGAGCAAACGCCTGCTGGCCGGAAAGCCGAAGGCGAAGCTGCTTTGGGCAAGCCCGCGCGAGCTGCTGAATATTTTCCAGGCCGACGAATGCGGCTGCGATATCATCACCGTTACGGACGACCTGTTGAAGAAGCTGCAGTGGATCGGCAGGGACCTTGACACATTGTCTCTCGAGACCGTGAAAATGTTCCACGACGATGCGGTCTCGGCGGGGTTCAGCATAGAAATCAACTGAGCTTCCCTGCGTCGAGAAGAGGTGGGGGGTGAGGAGGAAGTATTTTGTCACGACGTTTCAACAAGGTTCTGATCACGGGTGGCGCGGGCTATGTTGGGAGCCTGCTAATCCCGCAGCTTCTGGACCTCGGCTACGAGATCGTGTCCTACGACATCCAGTTCTTCGGCGACGACTTCCTTCCGAAAGACGATCCGAAGC